>NZ_DIEJ01000229.1:0-7285 GCF_002418565.1 Achromobacter sp. UBA5777
TGGGCCACCCGCTGGGCGCCAGCGGCACGCGTCTGGCCACCACGGCCATCAACCAGCTGCACCGCACTGGCGGCCGCTATGCGCTGTGCACGATGTGCATCGGCGTCGGCCAAGGCATCGCGCTGATCATCGAACGCGTGTAAGGCGCGTGGTATGGCGGGCGGCGCGCGTCGCGCAGCCCGGCGAACAACAAGGGAGCCCTCGGGCTCCCTTTGTCATTACCTGCTGGGGCGGTCTGCCGGAAAGCGTCAGGGCAGGCCGTCGAGCTTTTTGCCGGCGGTGATGCCGTGCTTGCCGAACCACCCTTGCGCCATTTCCAGCGCGTAGCGCACTGGCTTCTTTGCGCAATGCGGGTCTTCGGTCTGCGGCGCCATGTCTTCAATGTTGACGATCGTGCCGTCGTCGGCGATAAAGGCAATCGACAGCGGCAGCAGCGTGTTGCGCATCCAGAAGCACTGCACGTCCGGCTGGTCGAAGACGAACAGCATGCCATCGTTGCCGGGCAGTTCCCTGCGGAACATCAGGCCGTCGCGCCGCGTGGCGTCCGTGTTTGCAACTTCCGCGCGGATAATATGGATGCCGGCCGACAGTTGCGTCGTGGGCAGACGCGGCTGCGGGCCGGTCTGTTGCTGGGCACTGACGGGCAGAGGCAGGGCGGTTGCGATCGCGATGGCTGCAGCGGCGATCACCGGCACTTTGCGGCCTGCCGCGGTAACCGCCGACGATGCCTTGGTGAAGGTTGTTTTGAACAGCGTGCGAACAATGGGAAACAAAACGGCAATCTTCAGCATGGCCCGGCGGAGTATTAAGAAAAATAACAAGGCGGGGCCCGAAAGCCCCGCCTGGATAATGGCGCAACCTTACCGTTGCGCTTTAAAGGGTAACTCAGGCAGCCGTAATATTGAGCGCCTGTTTGCCTTTAGGCCCCTGGATAATCTCGAAGGCCACTTTCTGGCCTTCTTTCAGGGTTTTAAAACCATTCATCTGGATGGACGAGAAGTGGGCGAACAGATCTTCACCGCCATCGTCGGGCGTAATGAAGCCAAACCCCTTTGCATCGTTGAACCATTTGACGGTGCCCGTCGATTTGGGATTGTCCCCTTGGACGGCGGTTGCGGTCGTATCAGACATGCGGCCTGCCTCATTGAATCGTATGTTGACAGAAGGGCATTGTGGTCTAGACCCCTGTCCCCCCTCCGGCTTCCTGGCAGATTTTCGGTAAATTGAAAACCCCAGAATGCGTGGATAATGCGCCGCTTTTCTTGACCTAGTCAAGTATGGATACTACGTATTTCTGCGTGTAATTTTCAGTAAGTTGAGTGGTTGCCGTCCCCAGTTTAAATAGAATACCCGCCCTATGAGTTCTACCTTGGATTCCCAGCATGACTTGGTCGTCGAGAAGGCGCCGGCACGTACTGCGCCGCCGCCGATGTACCAGGTGTTGCTGCTTAATGACGACTACACCCCGATGGAGTTCGTCGTGAAAGTGCTGCAGAAATTCTTCAATAAAAACCAGGAAGAGGCGACGCGCATCATGCTGCAAGTGCATCACGAAGGCCGAGGCGTCTGCGGGGTTTACCCCCGTGACCTCGCCGCCACACGGATCGCGCAGGTAGGTCAGTATGCGCGGGCGCGTCAACACCCGCTGCAGTGCGTGATGGAACCGGTTTGATCTCGACAAAACACATTGGCGCCGCCAGCAATGGCGGCGTTGTGCTGCCGGTTGCATCCCAGGCATAGGGATGAACGGTTTTGCCGCGTAACGGGAAGCGCGCGGCACATGCGGGTCGGCAGCTCCGCCGCTAAGGAGCGTTGCGTTCTAGTGGGCGGGGAGGTTTCGCCGTGAGTGGAAAGTTCAACAAGACCTGGCTGGCTGTAGCCGGGATCGCGGTGGTGGCCGGCGCGATTGGCGCGGGCTGGTGGATGGGCAAGGGGCAGCAGCCGGCAAGTCCGGCAGCGGTTCCGGCGGCGCAGACAGCGACCGCCACGGCTCCGCAGGCGGCGAACAGCGCGGCGCCAGCACTGCCTGCCACCGCAACCGTGGGTGCCGCGGATCCCTTCGCGGCCTTGAATTGCCAACCCCGCCAATACAACGATGCCTTGTCGCTGGCCGTGACCTTCACGCAGCCGGTGGATGCCAAGAGCAATCTGGACGCTTTCCTTCAGGTGACCGATACGGGTTCGACGGCCGGCAAGGCCGACGAGGACAGCGAATCGGCCGCCGCGCCGGGCCAGCAGCCGGCCTCGGTGCGTCCTGGCGATTCCGCGCCCAAGGGCAAGATCCTCAAGGGCAACTGGGTCGTCGGCGACAACCCGCGCGTGGTGTACTTCCCGTATGTGCAGCCGCAGCGCTCCTACGCGATCACGGTCCGCTCGGGTCTGCCCGGCGCGGGCGAAAAGGTCGCGCTGACCGAGGCTTCGCATTGCGAAGTCAGCACGCAGGCCATGCCGCCGTCGTTTTACTTCGCCAGCCGCGGCGTCGTGCTGCCCGCCGGCCAGAACGGCGGCTTGCCGGTCGCCACGGTCAATGTGCCCGAGGTTGACGTGCAGTTCCTGCGCGTGTCTCCCGAACGCGTGCCCGAACTCTTCGACACCGTGCTGGGCGTGGGCCGCACGCCGGCCGCCTCGGAAGACGAGGACGACGGCAACTATGACGAGAACGACTGGCGCTACGCGGGTAACCGCAGCCTGAAGGGCTCGGTCAGCAATTGGGACCTGGACCGGCTGAATTCGCTGACGACCAGCGTTTACCAGGGCCGCTTCGTCACTGACGACAAGCCCAACCGCCGCCACGTCACGTTCCTGCCCGTCGAGGGCATCAAGGAATTGCAGGAGCCGGGCATCTACGTTGCGGTCATGAGCCAACCGGGCCGTTTCCGCTATGAGTACCAGGTCACCTATTTCTATGTCAGCGACATCGGGCTGCACGCGCGCCGCTACAGCGACCGCATCGAAGCGTATTCGGTGTCGCTGAAATCCGGCCAGGCCATCTCGGGCGCGGTGTTTGAACTGGTGGACGGCGCCGGCAAGCCGCTGGCCAAGGCGGCCGCCGATGCGCAGGGCCATGTCCGCTTTGACGGCAGCTTTGCCAATGCCCGCGTCATCCGCGCCTCGCGCGACAAGGAAATGACCGTGCTGGCGCTGGGCGAACCGGCGCTGGACCTCTCCGAATTCGATACGGGCGGCCACGCGTCGCGCGCCAACAATCTGTTTGTCTACGCCGGCCGCAACCTGTATCGCCCCGGCGAAACCTTCCACGTATCGGTGCTGCCGCGCGACCTCGACGGCCGCGTGCTGACGCCGTCGCCGCTGACCGCCACCATCAAGCGTCCTGATGGCCGCACCATGCAGACCGCGCTGTGGCAACCGCAAAAGGATCTGCCCGGCTACGTCGAACGCGCGATCGATCTGCCGCTGGATGCGCAGACCGGCACGTGGCTGCTGGAGCTGCGCGTCGATCCGTCCTCGCGCGCGCCGGACGCCTCGTGGAAGTTCCAGGTCGAGGAATTCCTGCCCGAACGCATGAAGATGGCGCTGACCTCGGGCCAGGACGTGTTGTCCCCCGACGAGGAGCTGACCGTCGATGTGCAGGGCGACTACCTGTATGGCGCGCCGGCTGCCGGCAACCGTCTGCTGGCCACCTTCCAGGTCAAACGTGATCGTTTTGCGCTGGCCCAGCAATGGCCGGGCTTCATCTTTGGCGACGTGGCCGACGATACGCGCCGCAGCTTCGGTGAACTGCCGGAATCCGCGCTGGACGACAAGGGCCGCGCGCAGCTCGACGTGAATCCGAACGCCGCCGGCACGCATTCGCCGATGAAGGTCCGTGTGTCCGCCAGCCTGCTGGAATCCGGCGGCCGCCCGGTGGTCCGCTCCATCGAACGCACCGTCTGGCCCGCCGACAAGCTGATCGCCGTCCGTCCGCAGTTCGACAGCGACGTGGCCCGCGAGAACGCGCCGGCCGGTTTTGAAGTCATCCGCGCCAACGCGCAAGGCAAGATCGAACCGCTCGCGCAGGCGCAGATGCGTCTGTTCCGCGAAGAGCGCCAGTACTACTGGCGGTTCGACGACCAGCGCGGCTGGAACAGCGGCTATACCGAAACCGAAGAGCTGGTCGACTCGCGCGAAATCGCGCTGAACGATCGCGCCCAGCTGACCGTGCCGGTCAAGTGGGGCCGCTACCGTCTGGAAATCACGGATCCGGAAACCGGCGAAACGATGCGCTATCGCTTCTATGCCGGCTGGAACGCGCAAGACGCCGATGCCATGGGCAACCGTCCCGACCGCGTGCAGATGAAGCTGGAAGGCGTGCCCGCCAAGCCGGGCGACACCGTCAAGCTGACCCTGACGCCGCCGCATGATGGCCAGGCGCTCATCACCGTCGAAGGCGACCGCATGCTGTGGTCCAAGTGGGTGGCCGTGAAGGCCACGGGCACCGAGGTCGAGATTCCGGTCGACAAGGAATGGAAGCGTCACGACCTGTACGTGGCCGCGGCGGTGTTCCGCCCCGGCAGCGAAGGCGACCGCGTCACGCCGGCCCGCGCGCTGGGCCTGGCGTTCCTGCCGATCGCCAGCGCCGACCGCAAGCTGGACGTCAAGCTGACCGCCGCGCCCAAGGCCGTGCCGGAGACCAAGACGACCGTGCGCGTCAAGGTCGATGGCGCGCAGGGCAAGCAGGCGATGGTGACGCTGTCCGCGGTCGACGTGGGCATTCTCAACATCAACCAGTACGCCACGCCCGATCCGCTGGATTACTTCTTCGGCAAGCACCGCTACGCGCCAGAGTTGCTGGACATGTACGGCAAGCTCATCGAGAAGATGGACGGCACCAAGGGCAAGCTGAAGTGGGGCGGCGACGCCGCGATGCGCGGCGACAGCAAGAGCCTGCCCAAGAAGGTCAAGCTCGTGGATCTGTTCTCGGGTCCCGTTGCGCTCAACGCGCAGGGCGAAGCGGACATCCCGCTGGACCTGCCCGACTTCAATGGCACGCTGCGCCTGATGGCCGTCGCGTTCACGCCCGACAACTACGGCAGCACCGACGCCGAAATGGTTGTGGCAGCGCCCATCGTGGCGGAACTGAATACCCCGCGTTTCATCACGCCGGGCGACCAGGCCGCCATTGCGCTGGACGTCACCAACATGAGCGGCGCCGAACAGAAGATCTCGATCAAGCTCGAGGCCCTGGATCCGCTGGCCATCGTCGACGGCGTGCGCACTGTCACGTTGAAAGACAAGCAGCGCACGACGCTGCGGTTCACGGCGACCACCACCGGCTCGTACGGCCTGGGCCTCATGCGCCTGACGGTAGACGGGCAGGGCGGCGCCAAGCCGATCCGCATCGTGCGCGAGTCCGTGCTGCAGGTGCAGCCCGCGCATGCGCCGGAGCGCCAGGTGCGGCGTCTGCGCCTGAATCCGGGCGAGTCGCAACCGGCGCAGGCGTCGTGGGTGGCGTCCTATTACCCGGACTCGACGACCGTCAGCCTGACCGTGTCCAATCGTCCGCCGTTCAACGTCAACCGTCTGGTCGAGGACCTGCTTAACTATCCGTATGGATGCACCGAGCAGACCATCAGCGCGGCCATGCCGTGGGTGATGCTGGATGAAGACGCAGCCAAGCAGTTCGGCCTGAAGCCGCGCACCGAGGCCGAACGCGCCGCCAAGGTCGCTGGCGCCATCAGCCGCCTGTCGGGCATGCGCAACTCGGTCGGTTCGTACAACCTCTGGAGCGGCGCGTCCTCGCGCGATGTGTGGCTGACGGCCTACGCCGTGGGCTTCATGCAGGACGCACGCGATCGTGGCTTCGAGGTGCCCGAGGCATCGCTGGACCGTTCGCGGACGTGGCTGCTGGAGCAGGTGCAGCAGAGCGCCGGCGCATTCGGTACGTGGTCGGCAAACCTGCGCCGCAACGTCGAGGCCAACCGCATCGACAGCAGCGACGCCAACGTGCTGCGCGAAGACCATCGCCGCTTTGCCGGCCTGGCCACTGCCGCGCTGGTGCTGGCGCGCGACAAGAAGGCGCCGCTGTCGACCGTGCGTCAGCTGTTCGACAACTATCAGGAGCGCGCGCGCTCGCCGCTGCCGCTGGTGCAACTGGCCGCCGCCTTCAAGCTGATGGGTGACGAAGGGCGCATGAAGCAGGCGCTTGACCTGGCCATGACGCGCACCTATGGCATCAACATCAACAACCGCAGCAGCGCCTACTACGACGAATGGATGGGCGACTACGGCAGCAGCGTGCGCGACTACGCGTTGTCCTACGCGCTGGTCTCGCAATACGAGCTGCGCCACGAACGCAGCGAGAACCTGCTGAATCAGCTTTCCAGCCGCCTGGGCAATCGTTCGTACCTGTCCACGCAGGAACAGATGGCCCTGCTGCTGGCCGCGCGCGCCGCGGGCGGCAGCAAGAACACGCCGTGGGAAGCGGTGCTGACCGTCAATGGCGAGCGCAAGCCGCTGACCGGCGGCAAGAGCGACCAGACCGTGTCGCTGTCGGCCGCGGATCTGGCGGGCACGCAGTTGCAGAACACGGGAAGCCAATCGCTGTTTGTCGAATACGACATCCAGGGCAGCCCGACCGCGACGCCCGCGCCGCGCAACGACATCATCCAGCTCAAGCGTGGCTGGTACCGTCCGGACGGCCGCCCGTGGGACGGCGGCACCCTGCAGACCGGCGACATGCTGGTGGTGTGGGTCCAGGCCAGCGCCAACCAGAACATCCCGGACGGGCTGCTGGTTGACCGCGTGCCGGCGGGCTTCGAGGTCGAAAACCTCAACCTGTCGCAAAGCCCCGAGATGCAGGACTGGAAGATCGGCGGACGCCGCGTGGCCGACGCCATGTCGGATTCCAACATCAAGCATCGCGAGTTCCGCGACGACCGCTACGTCGCGGCGGTATCGCTGGGCCGTGGCAAGGTGGACGTGTTCTATCTGGTGCGCGTCGTGACGCCGGGCCGCTACGCGGTGCCGTCGACGGTGGCCGAGGATATGTACCGGCCCGAAATCCGCGGCGTGGGTGAGCAATGGAGCACGGTCGAAATCCGCGATCGCGGCGCCAAGCGTCCTTGAACGCCGCCGCTGCTTGCCAGGCGGGCGCATCGCGCGCCCGCCGCTGGCGGCGGCGCGGCATCTTCGCGGGCNNGCCGCGTTGTTATTCGCGCTTGACCGTCTATATCCGCTGCCCCCCATCGACTCGGGCGGGGCGGCGGTTGTCGTTGCCGCCGATGGCACCCCGCTGCGCAACTACCCCAGCCGCGACGGCATCTGGCGCTACCCGGTGCAGCCTGAA
>NZ_DIEJ01000229.1:7323-7733 GCF_002418565.1 Achromobacter sp. UBA5777
CTCGCCCCGCTATCTGGAGACGCTGCTTACCTACGAGGACCGCTGGTTCTACTGGCATCCCGGGGTGAACCCCGTGGCGCTTGCCCGCGCGGGCTGGCAGTGGGCCACCAACCGCCGCATCGTGTCTGGCGGCTCGACGCTGACCATGCAGGTGGCGCGGCTGATCGATCCGCAACTGGCGGGCAAGCCGTCGCGCACGATGTCGGCCAAGCTGCGTCAGGCGTGGCGCGCCGTGCAGTTGGAAATGCACTACAGCAAGGACGAGATCCTCTCCCTGTACCTGACGCACGCGCCGATGGGCGGCATCGTCGAAGGCGTCGAAATGGGTTCGCGGCTCTGGCTGGGCAAGCCGGCCCGCGACCTGGGGCCGGCCGAGGCCGCCATGCTGACCGCCTTGCCGCAGGCCCCGT
>NZ_DIEJ01000230.1:0-253 GCF_002418565.1 Achromobacter sp. UBA5777
CTGGACGCGGGCGCGGTGCAGGCGTTCGCCGCTGACGAGTCCATGCCGCAGGCCGTCAAGGCGGCCAGCGACGGGCGCGGCGCTGACGTGGTGCTGGACGCGGTGGGCGGCGACGCCTTCGAACGCAGCGTGCGCGCCGCGGCGGCCAATGCCCGCATGGTGTCGGTGGGTTTCGCCAGCGGCCGCATCCCGGATGTGCCGCTGAACCTGCTGCTTGTGAAGAACATTGCCCTGCATGGGTTTTTCTTTGGCC
>NZ_DIEJ01000230.1:396-14930 GCF_002418565.1 Achromobacter sp. UBA5777
CCGCCATGCAGCGGACCATGTCCACCCTGTTCGACTGGGCCCGCCGCCAGCGGATCCGGCCGGCTGTAACGGCGATCTATCCGATCACCGGTCTTGCCGCAGCACTCGCCGCCCTGGAAAGCCGACAAGTCGTCGGCAAGGTGGCGATCACGATAACGACGGAGACAACCCCATGCGTACCAACGACTTCCGGCGCGCCGCCCGGCCACGCCACCTTGCCGCCGCGGCGCTAGCCGCCTGCTGCGTCAGCCTGCCCGTCGCCGCGGTGGCGGCCGACGCCTATCCCAGCAAACCCATCACGATGGTCGTGCCCTACCCGCCCGGCGGGCCGACCGACATCGTGGCGCGGCTGGTGGCCGCCGAGATGTCCAAGACCATCGGCCAGAACATCGTCGTCGACAACAAGCCCGGCGCCAGCGGCATGATCGGCGCGGACCTCGTGGCGCGCGCCGCGCCCGACGGCTACACGTTCCTGGCCAACGCGTCGCTGCACGTCATCAACCCGTACATCTACGCGTCGATGCGTTACGACGCCTTCAAGGACTTCGCGCCCATCACGCAGCTTGCGGATGTGCCGCTCGTGCTGGTCGTGCCTGAAACGTCGAAGGTGCGCACGGTGCAGGACCTTGTGGCGCAGGGCAAGGCCCAGCCGTTGAACTTCGGATCGGCGGGTTCGGCGTCCGCGCAACAGCTTGCGGGCGAATCGTTCAAGGTGCGTTCCGGCCTGCCGATGCAGCACGTGCCTTACAAGGGCAGCGCGCCCGCGCTGACGGATCTGGTTGGCGGACAGATCCAGCTGATGTTCGATTCGATGCCGTCGGCGATGCCGTTCATCAAGTCGGGCAAGCTGCGGGCGGTGGCGGTGACAACCAGCCGCCGTGTCGATGAACTGCCCGACGTGCCCACCATGGCCGAATCCGGATTCCCGGGCTTTGACATCAGCACGTGGTACGGCCTGTGGGCGCCCAAGGGCACGCCGCCGGCCATTGTGGCCAAGCTGTCTGAGCACGCGGCCCGGGCGCTCAAGCAGCCCAATGTCGTGACGCAGTACGCCGGCCTGGGCGCCAAGCCGGTGGGATCTGATCCCGCCTCGTTTGCCCGCTTCAACGTGTCCGAGGGCGAAAAGTGGCGGGACATCGTCAAGGCGGCGCATATCACGCCGCAATAGTGGAAAAGGCGGCTCTGACTGACCTCGACACGCGCGGCGCGGGTAATCCCCCATAAGCAGCGCCACGCCGCTGGATAAGAATTCATGGTTTCCTATCCGCGGCCGTCGCGCGCGTCGCGCGCCAACCAACCCCGAGGTCCCAGGCATGAAGGCGTTTTTCCACGACGATCAAAAGCTTCACCATCCGCAGACCTACTTTTCGCGCGGGAAGATGCGCACGCCGCAGGAGGTGCCGTCGCGGCTGGACGGCCTGGTGCAGGCGGCGCGCAAGCTGGGATTCGACGTCCAGGCGCCCGCCGATGACGGAGCAGGTGCGATCGCGGCGGTGCACAGCCTGGATTACCTGCGCTTCCTGCAGGACGCGCATGAGGACTGGATGAAACTGCCCGGGGATTGGGGCGGCGAGGTGGTGTCGAACGTCTTCGTCCGCGAACGCAATGCACTGCGCGGCGTGCTGGCCAAGGCCGGACGTTACCTGGCGGACGGCAGTTGTCCGGTCGGCCCGAAGACGTGGCATTCGGCATATTGGTCGGCGCAATGCGCTATCGCGGGCGCCGATGCGCTGCTGGCCGGAGACCACAGCGCCTACGCGATCTGCCGCCCGCCCGGCCACCATGCGCGGCGCGATGCCGCGGGCGGCTTCTGCTACCTGAACAACGCCGCCATCGCGGCCCAGCGGCTGACGTCCAGATTTCCGCGCGTGGCCATTCTGGACACCGACATGCATCACGGCCAGGGGATCCAGGAGATCTTCTACGAGCGCAGCGACGTGCTGTACGTGTCCATTCACGGCGATCCCGAGAACTTCTATCCGGTGGTGGCGGGCTTTGAAGACGAGCGCGGAGCCGGCGAAGGATACGGCTACAACATCAACCTGCCCATGCCGCACGGCTCGCCCGAATCCGTGTTCTTCGACCGGCTGGCGCAGGCGCGCCGCGCGATCACGTTGTTCCAGCCCGATGCGCTGGTGCTGTCGCTAGGATTCGACATCTTCGAAAAGGATCCGCAGGCCATGGTCAGCGTGTCCGAAGACGGCTTCGAGCGATTGGGCCGCGAAGTGGGCGGACTGAGTCTGCCCACGCTGATCGTGCAGGAAGGCGGGTATTACATCGAAGGCCTGGAGTCCAACGCGAAGCGGTTTTTCGCGGGCCTGGCGGGCGCCTGATCCACCGCCGGCACGCTGGCCATCAGAAACTGACAGCCAGCCCCACCGAAAAGCCCGACACGTTGTCGCCGAAGACATAGCGCCCCACCAGCCGCGTGCGCGTGATGATCACGTCGTACGCGCTGGAGTCCAATTCCAGCCCCGCGCCCAACGCCGTCAGGCGGTCGAACCCGAGCGCCCCGCGCTGATCGCCCAGGAATTCGGAATGCGTCAGCTCAAGCACGTAACGCAACGGGCGCTGCAACAGCATGAACCCGGTGGGCGCCCGGTAGCGCGCCCACAGGTTGGCGGACTGCGCCACCGCATTGCCCTGCACAGCGGACGAGCTGTCGAAGCTCTTGAGCCGGATGTCGGAATAGCGCAGCTCCACGTCCACTTCGTAGCCCGGCCGGTAATGCTCGTAGTCCAGCATCAGCGACCCGCCCAATCCGTACGCGTTCAATGAGCCTCGGTCCAGGAAGTCCACCTCCCTGCCCGTGCGCTGCCCGACATACCAGCTTGCGGCGCGCAGGTCGCTGGTGACGTTGCCCAGCGCGAAGTTGAAGATGGGCCGCAGCTTCAATTCATCGGTCAGCTTGAAGTCCCACCCGATGCCGCCCGTGGCCGACACGCTGTTCCACTTGGTCGGGATGCTGCGCGTCTCCGCGCCCTGCGTGGCGACGAAGGTCGGGTCGTATCGGCTGCCCGCGATGACGCCTTCCAGATAGATGGGCACCGACTTGGACACCGTGTCGCCGCCGCCCAGCTGGGTCATGTAGAAGCCGGTGGATCCCGACGAGGATCCCCCGCCGCCGCTGATGGACAGGGAGCTTGTCGTGATGTCGGGCACGATGGAAAAAGACATCAACGCCAGTACGCCGTTCGCGCGCTTTTGCAGATCGTCTTGCGATAAGCGCACGGTTGGCTGCGCCGCCGCGCCCGACGCCGCTGCGCACGCGCACGCCGCGATCAGCCTTGCCGACGTCATACTGGCCAGCCGCCTGGCCGTCTGCATTCGATTCGACATGCCATTCCCCACGTTCCCGACGCGTCTCCCGCGTCATACGCAAGCGTGATTCCATGGACGACTGGCCGTGTTCAAGCCTCGGCCGACGCTTCCCACATCGTCACCCTGTCCCGTCCTGTCTGCTTTGATCGGTACAACGCCTGATCGGCGCATTTGATGACGGCCTGCGGCGACGCGCCGTCTTGCGGCCACAGCGCCACGCCCACAGACACGGTCACCGGACGCACGCCGTCGGGCATCGGGCGCGAAGCCACGGCCGCCCGGATCCGCTCGGCCGCCTGGGCAGCAGTCTGTGCCGCGGTACGTGCCGCCACCCGCGCGGCATCCTGCGTCGCGCCCCGCGCGTCGCCCTGCGCGTCGTCCTGCGCGCCGGGCTGCGGCAAGATCATCACGAACTCCTCGCCGCCGATGCGAAAGGCCTGATCCCCGGCGCGCACGTTCTCCTGCAGGGTCCGCGCCAGCGCGACCAGGACCTTGTCGCCCGTCGGATGGCCATACACATCATTGATCTGCTTGAAGTGGTCCAGGTCGAGCGCGATGACCGCGAACGGCGTCGCAGCGGCGACCAGCTGGTCGATCCGCGCGCGCAGGGCGCGGCGATTCATCAGGCCGGTCATGGGATCGGTCAGCGATTCCGTGTTCAAGCGGCCGACCTCGTCGCGATGGCGCGCTTGCGCGGCGGCCAACGCCTGCCGCAGCTTTTCGGCCTCGAAATACCAGGTCTTGAGCGTTGTGGCGCGCAAGGCCGTGGGGCCAACCGGCTCGTCGCTGGCGAAGGCATCAGCCAACCGTGCGAGCGGCCGCGCGATCGCGTAGGCGCATGCACTGACTAGCAACAAGGTCAGCACCACGGCCGGAATGGCGAACTGCAGCGACGCGCCCAACAGGTCCTTGAGGGGCGACAGCGCGCTGTCGAGCGGACGCTGCACCACGACCGCCCAATTGCCCTTGATCAGCGGCGCGTATCCCGCGATCACCGCCGCGCCGGAAGCGTCCATGACTTGCTCGACGCCCGGCCCCGTGGCGGGCGACAGGCGCGCCTGAACCGCGCTGGCGATGTCCGCGTCCGCGCCATGCCGGTACAGCATCTGGCCTTCGCCATTGACCAGATACACGGAGGTGCCGTCGGCGTACGCATGCTGGCCGACGAGCCGGTCCAGGCCGCCGCCATGCTCCAGGACCACGATGGCGGCGAGATAGCCTGAAACCGCGTTCTGCGGACCCGGCACAGGTTCCACCAGCGTCAGCGTCGCAAAGCGCGCGCCCGGCAGGCAGCATGGCCGAGCCCATTGTCCCGCCCGCAGCTCCCGTACGCCCAGTTCGTCCAGTTGCTTGATGGCGGCCAGCGGCGACGGACTGTCCTTGGACCGGCTGGTGATCCGGCCACCGGGATCGGCCAGCAGCACCGCCGTCACGCCCTCGATCGTGCCAGCCAGATCCGACAGTTCAGCCTGCAGCGCGCCGGGCGCATCCGCCAGCCGCGGAATGCGGTTCGCGCCGGCGGTGAGCTGCCGGTCGCCCGTCTGGATATACAGGTTGATGATGTCCGCCAGCTTCTGCGCGTAGGCCCGATTGGCGTCGAGCGTGTTCTTGACGACCTGCGTCTTCTGCGCCTGGTAGCCCGCGTACATGGCATTGAAAAAGCCGACCGCCACGCTGAGCACCGCCAGCGAAATAAGCACGGTCAACAAGCGCACCCTGCGTTCTCTTGCCATGTTGCTCCTGAGGGGAGAGCACCGCGAATCGCCCGGATCGGCGTAACTACCAGATGCGCGCGCCACGGCGGACGACTGCGCAGCCCCCGGCGCGGGCCGGCGCACCGGATAACGCAGAATACCGAACTATTTTTGGGTAATCCAGCGGTCGCCAACTGCAGCTCGGCACGCCCAACGCGGCGCTTGGGCTATGCGTCTGGTGCCCGCTGCAGGCGCATCGCCACGCGCCGCTCAACCGGCAGCCCGTGGCTGGCCTCGGACGCCAGCACCGCATGCAGCCGTGAGCCGGGTATTGCCTGCACTTCGCGGAATCCGAGCCGCGCATACCAGGGCGCATTCCATGCCAGGTCGCGAAAAGTCGTCAAGGTGACCGCAGCCAGGCCCGCTGCCCAGGCATAGCCGCACGCGGCCTGCACCAGGGAGCGGCCAATTCCCATGCGCTGATGACCGGCATCGACCGCCAGCTCCCGCAGGTGCAGCGCGTCTTCGAATCGCTCGGCGCATAGAAATCCGCACAGTTGGTCCGACGCTTGCGCCACCCACGATGTGCCCTGCGCGATCAGGCGCAGATGGTCGGCCTCGGACATCACCGCGTCGTCCGCGATCCATTCCAGACCGGGCGCGGCTAGAAACAACGCGCCCGCGGACCGTTCGATCGCAGGCAGCTGCGCAGCATCCTCGGGGCGGGCGGGGCGGATAGACGTGGACAAGGCAACTCCAGATTGCTGCAGGCGCATGCGATTCTACGACCCGCCATCAACGCGTGCCATGTTTCAGCCGCCGCACAAAATCCAGTGTTTAATCGGCTCTCCCTCGCGGGAAATTTCGTCCGGGCGGCAGCGAGAGGCCGGGCCGGGCGATTCCAACAACAAGATTCAGGATTTCGCACGTGTTTCATGTCATCACAGGGCTTATCGCGCTCTACGTCATCTGGCGCTTCGTCTGGCAATTGAAGTGGCCCGCCCCCAGCCGAGTGCTGCTGTCCGTATTGGTCGTGCTGGCCGCCGAGCACCATCTCATCACCCGCAACTTCTTTGGCACCATGGCGTCGCCCGAGGTGCCCGCCGCTGTGCTGATGGCGCTGGGCTGGGCATTTGGCGCGCTCATCCTGCTGGCCGCCTTCCTATTCGTCACGGATGTGGCGGGGCTCTTCATATCGCTGTTCTCGCGCGGACGCGGACGCGCGCTGCTGGGCTGCACGCGTCTGCGCGCGGGGTCCGCAGTGGCCGCGCTCGTGCTGTCGGCGCTGGGGGTCTGGCAGGCCGTACGCGTGCCGGAGGTCAAGACGATCGAAGTCGCCTTGCCAAACCTGCCGCAAGCCTATGACGGCTTTCGCATCGTGCATCTGACCGACCTGCACGCCAGCCGCCTGCTGCAGGGCGACTGGATGCAGGCCGTCGTGGCGCGCACCAACGCGCTCAAGCCGGACCTGACGCTCATCACGGGCGACCTGGTCGACGGCACGCCCGCAGCGCGCGCTGCCGACGTGCAACCGCTGGCCGACCTGCGCGCGCAATATGGCGTGGTGGCGATCCCGGGCAATCACGAGTATTACGCCGAGTACTTGGGCTGGATCGAGGCCTTCAGGAAACTCGGCCTGCGCATGCTGCTCAATGAACACATCACCCTGGAACGTGACGGCGAGCCGCTGGTCCTGGCGGGCATCACGGACAGCGTGGCAGCGCGCGTGAACCAGCCGCTGCCGGACATCGAAGCGGCCATGAAGGGCGTGCCGGCGTCGTCGGCGGTGATCCTCTTGAGCCATCGGCCGGTGGGGGCCAAGCGCCACGCGCAAGCCGGCGCCGGCCTGCAGCTGTCGGGCCATACGCATGGCGGTCAGATCCTGGGTCCGCATTTCATCACCCAACTGGCCAACGAAGGCTACGTGTCGGGCATGTATCAGGTCGGCAACATGCAGCTCTACGTGAGCAACGGCGCGGGCTTGTGGCCGGGCTTTCCCATCCGGCTCGGACGGCCGTCGGAGATCACGCAGATCGTGCTGCGCGCCGCGCCGCCCGCCTGACGCGGTCCTGCCACACACGCGGCGGCGCATTGACAAGCGCCGCCGCGCTGACTTAGCATTCGGCCCTGCTTTTTCAACGCCTTTCGCTTCTTGGGTGCAACCGTGTCTGCCATTCGTCAATTCGCCTGAACGCCGACGAGTACCGTCCTGGTACCGCGGTCAGCCTGCCCGCATTCGCTGCTCGACGCCATGTAATGAGCACACCCCCGCCCGGCAGGCGCGGATCCAGGAAGCGCAACACACCCCACCCCGCTTCCCCTCCCGTAAAGACTGTGTCGTCGGCTTTTCCCATTTGCTGGAGAAGACCCATGACGCTGGATTTCTGCGCCTATGCGCAATCGCTAGACCTGTTCCGATATCCCCGCACACCTCACCTTGAAGGCTCGCGCCTGCAGGATGGGGACGAAGGCCATGACCACGTGCCCTATCGCACGCTGGCGGGCCAGACGCTCGTCGTCGAAGAAAAACTGGATGGCGCCAATACGGGCATCAGTTTCAGCCCGTCGGGCGAATTGCTGCTGCAATCCCGCGGCCACTACCTGGTGGGCGGCGGCCGCGAGCGGCAGTTCAGCTTCGTCAAGGCGTGGGCCGCCGCGCACGCGGACTGGCTGCTGGAGCGGCTGGAAGACCGCTATGTGATGTACGGCGAAACGCTGTCGAAGAAGCACTCCGTGTTCTACGACGCCCTGCCGCATCACTTCTTTGAGTTCGATGTGCTGGACCGCCGCACCGGCGAGTTCCTGTCGACCGGCGCGCGCCGCGCGCTGCTGGCCGATGGTCCGGTGCTGTCGGTGCCCGTGCTGTACGAAGGCCACGCGCCCGCGCGACTGGCGGAACTGAAGGCCATGCTCAAGCCGTCGCTGGCCAAGACGGCTGGCTGGCGCGATGCCTTCGAGGCCACCGTGCTGCGCGAAGGTCTGGATCTGGCGCGCGCGTGGAAGCAGTGCGACAAGTCGGATCTGTCGGAAGGCCTCTACATCAAGGCCGAAGCCGACGGCAAGACCATCGCCCGCTACAAGTGGGTGCGCCGCGACTTTGTGCAGGCCATTCTGGATTCGGACATGCACCATTCGGAGCAGCCGTTCATTCCCAACCAGCTCGCCAACGGCGTCGACCTGTACGCGCCGCGCCTTGCAGTCGACTGGGACACGTTGCGCGGCGCGCGCACGGGAGAGACATCATGAATTACGAACAGATCCGGGCCCTCGTGCCCCAGCCGGGGCGCGGCGTGGACTATGCGGCTTGCCTGGCCGCCTTTCCCGCGCTGGAGCTGGCCAAGACCACGCCGCAGGACCCCCGCTATCACGGCGAGGGCGATGTATGGACGCATACGCAAATGGTGGTGGACGCGCTGCTCGCGCTGCCGCAGTACCAAGCCGCGTCCCGTGCCGATCAGGAGATCGTATTCCTGGCCGCCCTGCTGCACGACGTGGCCAAGCACAGCACCACGGTGATCGACCCGGTCACCGGCGCCATCGGCCAGCCCGGCCATTCGCGCAAGGGCGCCATCGACGCCCGCATCGCGTTGTGGGACGCCGGCGTGCCGTTCGCGGTGCGCGAAGCGATATGCCGGCTGATCGCCACGCATCAGGTGCCGTTCTTCGCGCTGGAAGGCTCGCGCCGCGGCCGCTCGCCGGAATTCATCGTGCGCGAGCTGTCCTGGCACGTGTCCCTTCCATTGCTCGCCATGCTTGCCGAAGCCGACATGCGCGGCCGGATATGCGCTGACGCCGCCCGCGTGCTGGACAACATCGCCCTCTTCTGCGAGCTGGCGCGCGACGAGCGGTGCTTCGGTCAGCCCCGCGCCTTTGCCGACGCGCACACCGCCGTCTGCTATTTCCGCGGCGCCGACGTGCATCCCGACTATGCGTTGTTCCAGGAGCCCGGCTCGCGGGTCATCGTCATGTCGGGGTTGCCAGCCTCCGGCAAGAACACGTGGGTGGCGGCGCATCATCCGGACCTGCCGGTGGTGTCGTTCGACGACGCGCGCGAGGAACTGGGCCTGCGCCATGGCAAGAACGAGGGCATGGTCGCGCACCTGGCTATCGACCGCGCAAAGACCCTGCTGCGCGCCCGCGCGCCGTTTGTGTGGAATGCCACCAACCTCAGCGAGCTGATGCGCAAGAAGACGCTGGACCTGCTGTACGCGTATCTCGCGGACGTGGAGCTGGTGTATCTGGAGAAGCCGCGTGCCGAGCTGCTGCGCCGCAATGCGCGGCGCGACACGTCGCTATCCAACAAGACGCTGACCGGCATGTTGCACCGCTGGGACCTGCCGCTGCCCACGGAGGCGCACCGGGTGGTCTACGCGGTATAGCGCGGGGTATGGCGGCTCAGGCAGGCATTGACGCCGGCGTCAGCATGCTGTCGCGCAAGCGCAGCACGGATGCGCACGAGGTGTCGCGATGCGTCACCAGCGACAGCGACAGCGCGCCCTGCGCATCCGGGTCGGTCAGCGGCACAAACGCCACGTGCGGCGTCGAATACGCGCGGGTCACGCCGGGCACCAGCGCCACGCCCATGCCGCTGGCGACCAGGCTGACCAGCGTCTGCACCTGAATGGCTTCCTGGCTGATGCGGGGCGAAAACCCCGCCTTGTGACACAGCGCCAGCGTCACGCCGTTCAACCCGGGCACCTTGGCCGGCGAATACAGCACGAAGTTTTCGGACCGCATGCGCTCGAGCGCAATCGGTCCGGTGTCAGCCAGGGGGTGGCGGGCGGGCACAGCCAGCATCAGGTCGTCTCGCTCGACCACCCATGAATCCAGTTCACTGTCTTCGGCCAACGGACCGCGCACCAAACCCGCGTCGATCTCGTTGGCGCGCAGCATCGCCACCAATCCGACCGTGCTGTCTTCGCGCAGGTCCAGATGCACATCGGGATATTGCGCGCGGAAGACCGGCAGGCAGCGCGGCAGCAGCATGTACGTGGCCGAACCCACAAAACCCAGGCGCAGCGTCCCCCACTCCCCCAACGCCACCCGGCGCGCCGCCTGGCGCGCCTGATCGGTATGGAACAGCGCGCGGCGCGCATCGGCCATCAGGGCGTCGCCCGCGGGCGTCGTGGTGACGCCCTTGGCGCCCCGCACCAGCAGCGGCACGCCCACCGCGTGCTCCAGCTTCTGGATCGATACCGACAGTGCGGGCTGGGCGATGTGCAGCGCATCGGCGGCGCGGCGGTAACTCCCCAGCTCGGCGATCGTGACGAACTGCCGAAGCTGGCGCAAATCTATAGCCATAACAGATTCCGTATCAAGCAATATCGAAGCCATATTAGACGCGTATGTGCGGCGCCGATAGGATTTCCGCCATGACGACAACTCCCCTCTCAAACGGCCCGGCGCTGGACGGCATCCGCATCCTGGATCTGACTTCCGTGGTATTTGGCCCCTATGCCTCGCAGATCCTGGCCGACTACGGCGCGGACGTCATCAAGGTCGAAGCGCCCAGCGGCGACTCCACCCGGCGCACCGGCCCCGCGCAGGAACCCGGCCTGTCGGCGATATTCCTGGGCCTGAACCGCAACAAGCGCAGCATCGTGCTGGACCTGAAGCAGCCCGCCGCACGCGAGGCGCTGCTGACGCTGGTCGATCAGGCCGACGTGCTGATGCACAGCATGCGGCCGGCCAAGATGGCGGCGCTGGGGCTGGACCCCGCCACGCTGTGCGCGCGCAACCCGCGCTTGGTCTATGCCGGCCTGTACGGCTTTGGCGAAGGCGGTGCGTACGACGGCCGCCCGGCCTACGACGACATCATCCAGGGCCTGTCGGGGTTCGCGGATCTTGTCGGCCGGCAGACCGGCGCGCCGCGCTACCTGCCCACCGTCGCCGCCGACAAGACGTGCGGCCTGGTCGCCGCGCACGCCATTCTTGCGGCGCTGTTCCAACGCGCACGCACCGGACAGGGACAGCAACTGGAAGTGCCCATGTTCGAAAGCATGGCGTCGTTTGCGCTGGTCGAGCACTACTACGGCCGGCATCTGGCGGACGAACCGGGCGACGCCGGTTATCCGCGCGTGCTCACGCCCTGGCGCCGGCCCTGCCAGACCGCTGACGGACACGTCTGCCTGATGCCCTATACCGACGCCCATTGGCGCGACTTCTTCAACGCGGCCGGCCGCCCCGATCTGGCGCGGGATCCGCGCTTTGCCGACATCTCGGCGCGCACGCGGCACATCGAGACCCTGTACGAATTGCAGGCCGGCCTCGTCGCGGCCCATGACACGGCGTACTGGCTGGCGCTGTGTGAGCGGCTGCAGATCCCGGCCGCACCCGTGAACCGGCTGGAAGACCTGGAGACCGATCCGCATCTTGCCAGCGTGGACTTCTTCGTGCCGCTGGAAAGCGCGTCCGGCAGTCATTACCGCTTCCCGCGCAACCCAGTGCGTTTGCAGCATTCCCACGTGCCGCCAGCCATGCCGCCGCGCCTGGGCGAGCACACGCGCAACGTGCTGGCCGAAGCGGGCCTCTCGCCGGCAGCCGTTGACGCGCTGCTGGACACCGGCGCCGCCCGGCAAGCCAACGCCCCCCTTTCTGAAAACGCCAAGGACCCCGCATGACCCAAGACCGCGACACCTCGCCCGCCATCCAACTCGGCCAAGGTTTTTACTGGCAGGACCTGACGGTCGGCCAACGCTTCCAGACATTTCGCCGCACGGTGACCGAGACCGACATCGTCAACTTCATCAGCGTCACCGGCATGCTGGAGACCATCTTCATCGACGCCACCTACACCCACGGCGCCATCCAGGGCCGCCCCGCGCCGGGCGCGCTGACCTATGGCCTGATCGAAGGCCTGATCATGCAGGGCATGGTGCAGGGAACGGGTCTGGCGCTGCTGGAGGTTCACAAGAAGATGATTGCGCCGGTGGTAGCCGGCGACACCATCTGGGCCGAGATCGAAGTGACCGGCGTGCGCCCGACCTCGCAGCACAACCGCGCGGTCGTCACGTCCGCCATCGACGTGCGCAACCAGCACGGCAAGCCGGTGATGGCCTACACGGCCGTGCGCATGCTGGCCGGCAGGCCGCGCTGACCAGGCTGACCGCTATCAGCGGCAGGCATCCCGCAGAGGACGCCGCCGCCCCTCCGCAGTACCCATAACAGCCCAAGGAGACAACCCATGAAAAAAGCACTGCTGGCGACCACGCTGGCCCTTCTGGCGCTGGGAGGCGCCGCCAGCGCCCAGGCCGCGTGGCCCGACCGCCCGATCACGATGGTGGTGCCCTTCCCGCCCGGCGGTCCGACTGATCTGGTGGCGCGCGTGCTGGCCAAGCAGTTGACGGACCAGTTGGGCCAGACCGTCGTCGTCGAAAACAAGGGCGGCGCCAACGGCAACATCGGCATGCAGTACGCGGCCGCGGCCAAGCCCGACGGCTACACGGTGCTGTACAACACCTCGTCCATCGCGCTCAGCCCCAACCTGTATCGCTCGCTGGCCTTCGACCCGGTCAAGGACTTTGCGCCGGTGTCCACCACGGCCGTCATTCCACTTGTCCTGCTTGTGCATCCGTCCGTGCCCGCCGACACCGCGCCGGCTTTTGTGGACTATGCCCGCAAGCATCCCGGCAAGCTGTCGTATGGCTCCGCCGGCGCCGGCAACGTCACGCATCTGGGCGCGCTGCTGCTTCTGCGGTCGCTGGATATCGATGCGGTCCACGTGCCCTACCGCGGCAGCGCCCCGGCCATGACGGATCTGGTCGGCGGGCAGGTCCAGGTGATGACCAATACGCTGAACGATTCGCTGGGCTTCATCCGCGAAGGCAAGCTGCGTGCGCTGGCGGTGACCAGCGAGACGCGCAGCGACCAACTGCCCAACGTGCCGACGGTGGCGGAAACCGTGGCGCCGGGTTTTGGGATGGGAGCTTGGCAAGGCGTGGTGGTGCCGGCCGGCACGCCCGCGCCCGTCATCGACAAGCTCAATGCCGAGATCCTGCGCGCGCTGAAATCTCCGGAGATGCAGAAGCAGCTGAAGGTGCAAGGCGCGCAGGCGCTGGGGTCGACGCCGCAGGAATATGCCGCCTACATCAAGAGCGAGATCGCGCGATGGGGCGAGGTGGTGAAGGCGGCGAATGTGAAGCTGGATTGAACGCAACTGCGCCTACGCGTCACTCGCAAGCCAAACGCCCGCGTGAAGCGGGCGTTTTCAATACTGCTTTGGTAAGCCGGGCGACTTAACGTCCCGCGGCCTTGGCGCTCAGGCCATTTGCCACGCCCATGTCGGTCTTGGGCACGTCGCGCAGGATCACGCGGACGTCTTCGCCGGAAATGTCGATGCTGGCGCAAACGGCCTGGTTCAGCGCCGCGATCAGGGCGGCCTTCTTGGCTTCGTCGCGACCCTCGATCAGGTCCACGTCCACCCGAGCCATGCGCTTGCCGATCTCGCCCGCGACGATCACGTGTTCGGCCGGGACTTCGTGCAGCACGGCCCGCACACTGGACAGCGGCGCCGCGATGCTTTCGACCACCGCGTTGGACGCGGCTTTGAGCAGGTCGGCTTTCTGGGCGGCCGTGTGGCCTTGCATGATCTGGACGTTCAAGAGGGGCATGACGATTCCGATGTTCCGAGAAAAGGAAAACCGGTCAAGCCGACCGGCAAGCCATCATATCGTGACTGCGCCCGCGTGCAAGCAACTGCACGCGGGCGCAAGGGGTCATGCGGAGAACGCCGGAATCAGGCGGCGGCCTTGCCTTCGCGTTCCAGTTCCGGTTGCGCGTCCGTCGCTGCCGGGGCGTCGACCAGGGCGTCGGCAGACGCCGGCGTCTCGGTCAGGGCCGGCGTCACCAGCTCCACGACCTTCTTGCGGGACAGCATGCCCAGGAACTCGTCGTCCTCACCCGTCACGGCGACCGGCTGGTCGCTGTGCACCAGCTGCGCCAGCACTTCGCCCAGACCCGCGGTGGCAGGCACCGACGCCAGGTCCTCGACAAAGCGGGACACATCGCGCGCGCCTTCCTGCATCGCCTTTGCGGCCGCCTCGGCGGTCAGCACGCCAGCGAGGCGCTTGCCGTCCAGCACCGGCGCGTACTCGTAGTTCAGCGCGCTCATGCGGTCCACGGCATGCGCGGGGCGCGAGCGCATCGTCAGCGTCAGGCGCGCCGGATTCACGGCGTGCGTGGCATTGAGCACCTTGGTGCGGTTCACGTCCTGCAGGAACGACTGCACGTAATCGTTGGCCGGATTCAGCAGGATGTCTTCCGGCGTGCCTTCCTGCACCAGTTCGCCGTCCTTCAGGATGGCGATGCGGTTGCCCAGTCGCAGCGCTTCGTCCAGGTCATGGGTAATGAAGACGATGGTCTTGTTGAGCTTGGCCTGCAACTGCAACAGTTGATCCTGCATTTCGCGGCGGATCAGCGGGTCCAGGGCGGAGAACGCTTCGTCCATCAGCAGGATTTCGGCGTCGGTTGCCAGCGCTCGGGCCAGGCCGACACGCTGCTGCATGCCGCCGGAAAGCTGAT
>NZ_DIEJ01000230.1:14965-15145 GCF_002418565.1 Achromobacter sp. UBA5777
CAGCACCGTGCGGTGCGGAAACAGGCCAAAGCGCTGGAACACCATGCTCATCTTCTTTTGACGGAAGACTTCCAGATCGCGCTTGTTCAGGCTGACCACGTCCACGCCATCGACCAGGATATGGCCCGCGCTGGGCTCGATCAGGCGGTTGAAGTGGCGGATCAGGGTCGACTTGCCCGA
>NZ_DIEJ01000149.1:0-38491 GCF_002418565.1 Achromobacter sp. UBA5777
CGGGCGGCGCGGGGCGTGGCGGCGTGTCGCGGGCAGCCGAGCCAGGGCTCGCCGCGGGCGCAGCGCTGGCCGGCGGGGGCGGGGGCCTGGGACTAGTCATCGGATCGCCTCGTGGTCTTGGGAAGCGCGGAAACCGGCGCGGGCACCGGCGCGGGCCGCCCGGCCTCGGACAGCAGGTCGCCCCAGTTGGTGCGCCGCTGCATCTGGTCTTGCGTGGCCGGATCAATGACAGGCTGGTCGCTGTACCAGCCGCCGCCCACTGCCTTGTACAGGGCGATCAGGTCGCGCACGGCATTGCCCCGGTTCACCAGATAGGTGTCCTGCTGCGTTGCCAGCGCGCGCTGCGCATCCAGCACCCGCTGAAAGTCGGAATAGCCCTCGCGGTAGAGCGCAGTGGCCAGCGTCAACGAGCGCTTGGCCGCCAGCGCCGAGTCGTAGAGGATCCCGTCGCGTTCCAGCGCCTTGACCAGTCCCGTGGCGGCGTCGTCGGCCTCGCGCGCGGCCTGGCGCACGGCGTCCTGGTAGATGACGATGAGCTGCTGCAGCCGCGCGTCCTGCAGGCGCACCGTGTTGGTGATCCGGCCGTGGTCGAACACGTTCCAGGTCAGGCTGGGGCCGGCAAGCAGGGCTGCGCCGCCGGACGTGCCGGCCAGCGACGTGGCGGTCCAGGCAATGCTGCCCAGCAGCGTCAGCGAAGGGTAAAGATCCGCCTTGGCCACGCCCACCTGCGCGGACTGCGCCGCGATCCGCAGCTCGGCAGCACGGATGTCCGGCCGGCGCAGCAGCAGGTTGGCCGGCACGTCCTGCAGCACCGCCCGGTCGATCAGCGGAATCACGGCCTCGCGTGTCGCCAGGTCGGGCAGCTCCGGCATCGGGCCCGGCGGCTTGCCGACCAGCACCGCCAGCGCGTTGCGGGTGCGCGCGATCTGGCTTTCGAATTCCGGAATGGTGCTGAGCGTGCCAAGGTACTGCGTGCGCGCCTGCTGCAGGTCCAGTTCGTCGGTCTCGCCGCTGTTGAAGAGGCGCTCGGTGATCTCGTAGCTGCGCTTCTGGATGGCCGCATTGTCGCGGGCGATGCGCAGCCGGGCTTCCGCCGTGCGCAGCGCGAAGTAGCTCTCGGCGACCTGCGCGTGCAGCAACACCAGCACGTCTTCGCGGTTGGCCTCGGCCGCAAAGTAGGCGGCATCGGCGGACTCGATGGCGCGGCTGAAACGGCCCCAGAAGTCCAGTTCCCAGCCGATGCTGAACCCCGCGCTGTATTGCCAGAAACTGCTGGGCCGCGGATTGCCTTCCGAGGAGCGTGACGACCGATGCTGATAAAGCGCGTCCGCGCCGACGACCTGCGATTGCGGATACAGCCCGCTGCGGGCAATGCCAAGCTGGGCGCGCGCCTCCATGATCTGCAGGCCGGCCACCTGTACGCCGGGATTGTGCGCATCGGCCTGGGCGATCAGGGATTCAAGAACGGGGTCGTCGAAGATGCGCCACCACTGCCGGGCGTCCGGCTGGGAAGCTTCCACGGTGGCCTGTAGCAGCGCCGGGGTGTCCCACTGGCTGGACCAGTCGACACGCTGGGGCTCGAAATCGGGTCCCACCTGCACACAACCGGTCAGGCACAACACGCCGGTCAGTAGCAGTCGATTCAAACAAGTCATCGGCCACATTGGGCACCAGGTCTGTCAGAGGCCAAACTGCAAGTCCCCGGTGACGGCCTGATGGTGCCCGCACCGCGAACGCCGGAAAGCTCGGCGGCGACAACGTCTTGTGCGGTCGCGCCGGCATCGCGGGCACCAGTCGCGTTCCCGGCGGCGCAAAAAAAAGCGCCGGACCGGATTGGCGGTGTGCGTCAGCGTGCCAATCGATTCTATTGAGCTTTTTATTTTCCGGCTAGCGGGAAGATACGGGGGGCGGACCGGCAGGCCGCGCCGGTCAGGCGGTGCGGCGGCGCCAGCCCAGGCGGCGCAGCCGCTCCAGCGCCAGATACACGATCGGCGTCGTATACAGCGTCAGGAACTGGCTGATCATCAACCCGCCGACAATGGCGACACCCAGGGGGCGGCGCAATTCCGAACCTTCGCCCATTCCCAGCACCAAGGGCAGGGCGCCCAGAAGACCCGCCAGGTTGGTCATGACGATGGGCCGCAGGCGCAGCATGGCGGCGCGGTGGATGGCCTGCTCGGGCGTCAGGTTCTCGCGCCGCTCCAGACTCAGGGCGAAGTCGATCATGAGGATGGCGTTTTTCATGACGATGCCCACCAGCAGGAACAGCCCCAGCAGCGCAATCAGCGTGAACTCGATGCCGGCCAGCCGCAACGCCAGCAGCGCCCCGACGCCGGCCGATGGCAGCGTGGACAGGATGGTCAGCGGATGCAGCGCGCTTTCGTACAGGATGCCCAGCACCAGGTAGATGGCGACCAGGACACCAAGGATCAGCCAGGGCTGGTCCTGCAGGCTCTGCTGGAAGTTGCGCGCGTCGCCGCCCAGGCGGGTCTGGATGTAAGACGGCACCATCAGCTTGGCCGTCGCCGCGTCAATGGCGGCCAACCCCTGTTCCAGCGACACGCCCGGCGCCAGCGAGAAGCCGACCCACACTGCAGCAAACAGGCCATCGTGAAAGACCCGGTCGTTGACCAGCCCGTTGTCGTAGGTGGCAAATGCGGTCAGCGGAACGCGGTTGCCATCGGCGGCCACGACGTGCACCTGTTCCAGGACTTCCGGGTCTTCGGTGTAGCGCGGATCCAGTTCCAGCACGACGCGATACTGGTTCATCGCGTCGTACAGCGTCGCGACCTGCCGCTGGCTGAACGAATTGCTCAGCACGCTGCTGATGGTGTCCATGTCGACGCCCAGCCGCTGCGCCGCGCTGCGGTCGATGTCGATCACGACCTGCTGCGTCGCGCCGTCGCCTTGCGCGTCGACATCGCGCAACTCGGGAATCTCCTGCATCGCCTTGGAGATCTTGCGCGCCCATTCCCGCAGCGCCGGCACGTCGCTGGCCATGATGGCCAGTTCGTGGTCGCCGGAATTGCCGAAACCGCCTGGCATGCGCAGGTCCTGGTCCACGTTCAGGAAGAACATGCCGCCCGGCACGGCCGGCGCGTTCGTGCGCATCCAGTTGATGACCTCGGTGGACGACGCCTTGCGTTCGGCGGCGGGTTTCAAGCGGATGAGGAACAGCGAATTGCTGATGCCCAGGCCGCCGCCGTTATAGCCGATGACGTCGTCGACGGCCGGGTGCTTGAGGACAAGTTGCCGGTACTGGTCGATTTTGGGCTGCATGACCTGAAACGAGAACCCGTCGTCGCCGCGCACGAAGCCCATGAGCTGGCCGGTGTCCTGCACCGGCAGGAAGCCTTTGGGCGCCTGGACATACAGGTAGACGTTCAGCCCGACGACGCCGGCCAGCAGCAGCAACGTCAAGCGCGCGTGGCCAAGCACGCGCGCCAGCGACACGCCATACCAGTCGTGGATGCGGGCAAACACCGCCTGCATGCGAGATGGCTTGGCCGCAACGTGGCTGACGGGCCGCAGCCAGCGCGCGCACAGCGCCGGAATGATGGCCACCGACACGACCAGCGAGATGACGGTGGCGGCCACCAGCGTGATCGAGAACTCTCGGAACAGCCGCTCCACCAGACCGCCCATGAACAGGATCGACACGAACACGACGCTCAGCGCCACGGTCATGGCCACTAGCGTAAAGCCCACCTCGCGCACGCCGCGCAGCGCAGCTTTGACCGGCGTGAGACCGCGCTCCAGATGCCGCGAGATGTTCTCCAGCACGACGATGGCGTCGTCCACCACCAGCCCGGCGGCCACGATCAGCGCCATGAGCGACAGGTTGTTCAGCGAAAAGCCCCACGCGTACATGACGGCGAAGGTGGCGATCAGGCAAACCGGAATCGCCACGCTGGGGATCGCGGCGGCACGCGCATTGCCCAGAAACAGCCACACCACCAGGATGACCAGCCCGGCGGCCAGCGCCAGGGTGATGTGCGCCTCGCGCAGCGTCGCCTTGATGCCCGGCGAGCGGTCCAGTGCGACGGTCAGGTCGACGTCGGCGGGCATCAACTGGCGCAGGCCCGGCAGGGCTTGGTTGATGGCGTCGATGGTTTCGATGATGTTCGAACCCGGCTGCCGGCTGATGGTCAGCACCACCGCCGGATTGCGGTTGTGAAAGCCGCTGCTGTATCGGTTTTCGACCGAATCGCTGACGCGCGCGACCTGCGATAGCCGGGTCACGGCGCCATCCTGATAGCGCACGATGAGACTGTCGTAGTCTTGCGCGCGGCGCGGCTGCGCCGGGGTGCCGACTTCCCAGCGCTGGCCGGCCGAATCGAGCTGCCCTTGCGGGCCCATCGGAGCGGCGTTCGAAATTGCCTCGCGTACGTCGTCCAGCGCCACGCCATAGTGCGCCAGCGCGTTGGGGTTGACCTGGACCCGCACGGCCGGCAGTGAACTGCCGCCCATCGTCACTTCGCCCACGCCGCTGATCTGCGAGAGCTTCTGCGCCAGCACGGTGGAACCCAGGTCGTAGAGCTGACCGGCGGGCCGCGTGGCGGAACTGAGCGCCAGCGCCATGATGGGCGCCTGCGACGGATTGACCTTGCGATAGCTGGGATTGCCCGGCATGCCGGCGGGCAGTTCGGCGCGGGCGGCGTTGATGGCGGCCTGCACGTCGCGGGCAGCCTCGTCGATGTTGCGGTCCAGTTCAAACTGCAGCTGCACGCGTGTCGAACCCTGGTTGCTGGACGAGCTCATCGCGCTGACGCCTGCAATGCTGCCCAGCGCCCGTTCCAGCGGCGCGGCGACTGTGCTGGCCATGCTCTCGGGGCTGGCGCCGGGCAGATCGGCGCGCACTTCGATGGTCGGAAAATCCACCTGCGGCAACGGCGCCACCGGCAGCAGGCGCCACGCCACGGCGCCCAGCAGCGTCAGCGCCAGCGCCAGAAAAATGCAGGCGACCGGCCGGTGCAGCAATGCCCGGATCATTTCACGGGGCCTTCGGCGTTGGGTGCCGGTGCGGCATCGGCGCGGCGGTGACCCAGCCGGTGAAAGAACAGGTACACGGCCGGCGTGGTGAACAGGGTCAGCACCTGGCTGACCAGCAGCCCGCCAACCATGACCCATCCCAGCGGCTGGCGCAGCTCGGCGCCGGAGCCGGTCGCCAGCATCAGCGGCAACGCGCCAAAGAGCGCGGCCAGCGTCGTCATCAGGATGGGGCGCAGGCGCAGCAGCGCGGCCTCGCGGATGGCGGACTGCGGGTCCAGGCCGCGCGTGCGCTCGGCCTCCAGCGCAAAGTCGACCATCATGATGCCGTTCTTCTTGACCAGCCCGATCAGCAGGATGATGCCGATCACGGCGATCAGGTCCAGCGGGCGGCCGGTCATCAGCAGCGCCAGCAGCGCGCCGACCGTGGCCGAGGGCAGGGTGGACAGGATGGTGACCGGGTGGATGGCGCTCTCGTACAGCATGCCCAGCACCAGGTACATGGTGACGACCGCGGCCAGCATCAGCCACAGCGTGTTGGACAACGAAGCCTCAAATGCCGACGCCGCGCCTTGCAGCCGCAGTTCGACGCTTTCGGGCATGCCGATTTCCTGCCTGGCCGCTTCGATGGCGGCGATAGCTTCGCCGAGCGAACCGCCCGGCGGCAGATTGAAGGACAGGTTCACCGCGGGGAACTGCGACAGGTGATTCACCGCCAGCGGTGCGGCGCGTTCACTTACTGTAGCCAGTGCGGACAGCGGAATGGCCTGCCCGTTTTCCGTCTGCAGATGGACGCGTTCCAACGCCTCGGGGCTGGTCGCCATAGTCCGGTCCACCTCCAGCACCACGCGGTACTGGTTGGATTGCGTGAACAGCGTGGCGACCTGACGCTGGCCGAATGCGTTGTACAGGGCCTGCGCCACGTCGTCCATCGTGACGCCCAAGCGCGCGGCGGCGTCGCGCGAGACCTCCAGATAGGCCTGGCGCCCACCGCCCTGCAAGTCGGAAGACACGTCGGCAAGCTGGGGCGCCTGCGCCAGCCGCTGCATCAGCGCGGTGGTCCAGCGCGTCAGCAGGGCGCTGTCGGGCGAAGTCAGGCTGAACTGATATTGGCCGCGGCTGACGCGGTCTTCGATGTTCAGTTCCTGCACAGGTTGCAGGTAAAGCGAGATGCCGTTCACCTCGCGCGCCCACGCATCCAGCCGTGCCATGATGTCCGCCAGCGGCGCGCTGCGTTCGTTCCAGGGCTTCAGATTGATCAGCAGACGCCCCGTGTTCAGCGTGGCGTTCATGCCATCGATGCCGATGAAGGACGACAGGGTGGCGACGTCGGGATCGGCCAGCAGGCTTTCCGCCACGGCCTGCTGACGGCGCGACATGGCGTCAAACGACGTGCTTTGCGCGGATTGGGTCACGCCTTGGAGGACGCCGCCGTCCTGCGCTGGAAAGAAGCCCTTGGGCACCGCCAGATACAGCAGGCCGGTCAGCACCACGGTGGCCACCATCGCCAGCAGCGTCAGCCGCTGGTGGCGCAGGGTCACGTCCAGCCAGCCGGCGTAGCGGACTTGCAGGCGGTCCAGCAACCCGGGACGCGACGGCTCGTGCGCCGGCAGCAGCCGCGCGCACATCATGGGCGTCAGCGTCAGCGAGACGGCCAGCGAGATCAGGATGGCGACGGCCAACGTGATCGCGAACTCCCGGAACAACCGGCCCACCACGTCTTCCATGAACAGCAGCGGAATCAGCACCGCGATCAGCGATAGCGTCAGCGACACCAGCGTGAAGCCGATCTGCCCCGCGCCCTTGAGCGCGGCCGCCATCGGGCTGTGGCCTTGTTCGCGGTAGCGCGCAATGTTCTCCAGCATGACGATGGCGTCGTCCACCACGAAACCTGCGCCTATGGTCAGCGCCATCAGCGTCAGATTGTTGGTGGAGAAACCGGCCAGGTACATGAAGCCGAACGTGCCGATCAGGGACAGCGGCACGGCCAGGCTGGGGATCAGCGTGGCGGGCAGGTTGCGCAGGAACAGAAAGGTCACCAGTACGACCAGCCCCACGGCGAAGGCCAGCTCCCATTGCACGCCGCGCACCGAGGCGCGGATGCTCTCTGTTCGATCGGTCAGGATGCGCACCTGCACAGCGGCGGGCAGGCCGGCCGTCAGTTGCGGCAGCAGCGCCTTGACCTGGTCCGCCACCGCAATGACGTTGGCGCCTGGTTGGCGCTGGATATTCACCAGCACCGCGGGTTGCTTGTCCACCCATGCGGCCAGATAGCGGTCTTCGGCGCCGTCTTCGACCGTCGCGATCTGACCCAGCCGCACCGGCGCGCCATTCTTCCAGGCGACGATCAGGTCGCGGTATTCCTCGGCGCTCTGCAATTGATCATTGGCGTCCATGATGACGGACCGCACGGGGCCGTCAAAGCTGCCTTTAGGCTGGTTGGAGTTGGCCTTGGCAATCGCCTCCTGCACGTCCGACAACTGCAGGCCGCGCGCGGCCAGCGCCATCGGATTGACCTGCACGCGCACGGCGGGGCGCTGCCCGCCGGCCAGGCTGACCATGCCCACGCCCGAAAGCTGCGACAGCCGCTGCGTCATCCGCGTATCAACCAGATCGTAGACCTTGGGCAAGGGCAGGGAATCCGACGTGACGGCCAGCGTCAGGATCGGCACGTCCGCGGGGTTGACCTTGCGGTACACGGGCGGGGTGGGCAGATCGTTCGGCAGGAGCGAGTCGCTGGCGCTGATGGCTGCCTGCACCTCCTGTTCGGCCACGCCCAACGGCACGTCCAGCGCAAACTGCAATGTGATGACCGAGATGCCGCTGCCACTGGTGGACGACATCTGCTTTAAGCCCGGTATCTGCCCGAAGCGCCGCTCCAGCGGCGCGGTGACCGCGCGCGCCGTCACGTTGGGACTGGCGCCCGGATACTGCGTGGTGACCTGGATGATGGGATAGTCGACCTGCGGCAATGCGGCCACGGGCAGCAGGCGCCACGCCAGGATGCCCGACAGCAGCAGGGCAATCATGAGAAACGACGTGGCGACCGGGCGCAGGATGAAAGGGCGTGACAGGCTCATGCGGGCTCCTTGTCCTGAACGTGCTGCTCCACGATCTGCACGTCGCGTCCGTCATGCAGCCGGTCCACACCCTCGACCACCACCCGCTCGTCCTCGGCCAGGCCCGCCAGCACGACGATGCGCCCCGCGTTCGCCGGACCCAGTTCGAGTACGCGGCGGGTGGCGCGGTTGTCGTCGCCGATGACGAAGACGAACGACCCTTCAGAACCGAACTGCACGGCGGCGGTGGGTATCGTCACGACATCGTCCTGCTGCACGACGGCCAGCCGGATGTTCACGAATTGGTTGGGAAACAGCGACTCGTCGGCATTGTCGAAGCGGGCGCGCAGCCGCACCGTGCCGCTGGCCGCCTGGATGCGGTTGTCCAGTGCTTCGAGCGAGCCTTCAGCCAGGATGCGGCGCTCGTCGGCGTCCCAGGCCTGCACGCGCAGCACGGGCGTTTTGGCCTGTGCTTGGCGCAGAATGTCCAGGCGGGTCTCCGAGATGCTGAACAGGGCCGACGTGGGCGCCATCTGCACCAGCGTGGTCAGCCCGTCTTCGTCTGTCGTGCGCACGTGGTTGCCGGCATCCACGCGCCGCAAGCCCACGCGCCCGGCGTGCGGCGCCACGATGCGCGTAAGGCTGAGCAGGCGGCGGGCGTCGGCGACCTGCGCCTGGTTCTTATGGCGCTGCGCGTTGTACATCCGCACCTGCGCCTCGGCGGTATCGAGCTGCTGCCCGGCCACGGCCTCCTGCCGCGCCAGCTTGCGATAGCGGCGCAGGTCCGCTTCGGCGTTGTCCAGCAGCGCCTGCGTCTGCGCCAGCTCGCCTTCGGCGGACGCCAGCGCAGCTTGGAAGGGGCGCGGGTCTATTTCGGCAAGCAACTGACCCTGCGAGACGGCCTGGCCTTCGGTGTAGTGCAGTCTCACTAACTGGCCATCAACCTGGCTGCGCACGGTCACCTGCGCCAGCGGCGTGATGGTGCCCAGCGCGTGCAAATCGCGCTGCAACGGGCCGGTTCGCGCGGCGGCGACGCTCACTGCGACAGGGAGCTTCCCATAGTTGGGGGGAGGAGGAGCGGCCGGGCCTTTATTGCCCGCCAGCCAGACCGCCGCAACGATCAGCAGGGCCAGCGCCAGGGCGGCCGCGATCAGGATCAGGCGTTTGCGTGAGGGGGTGGGGCCCGCAAGGAAGCGCAGGGACATCAGGGCTGCCAGGCAAGGGATAGCGGACAGCCGAGATTCTATATTAATAATAATGATTAGCGTTATTGACGCTGATTTTCAAGAAGGGTTTGCGCGTATCGTTTAGAGTGGCGGCTGTTTTCAATACCCCGGTTTGCAAGAGGAGTGGGTCATGAGCAAAGAATCCTTCGAAAGTCAGCGTGAATTATGCAATCGCCTGCAGGAACGGCTGGCGGATGAGCGGTCCCGGCTGGCGCAATGGCAGTCGATCGAAGCCGATTACCAGCGCAAATACACCGAGACGCTGCGGCCGCTCGAAGAAAAGCTCAACCAGCTTCGTTACAAGCTGGTGTTGTGCTTTGACCATGCGTACAAGGAAATGGGCCTGTCCAAGGCCGAGCGCGAATTCGTTTCCGAACTGGTCACGGAATTCTCGGAAGAATTGCTGGTGCTGGCGACCAAGAGCGAGCTGCCGGCCGGTTGCGACACCGCGCGCCTCAAGACGCTCTACAAGAAGCACCGTGGGTCGGACTATGACGCCAACCTGGCCGAGCTGACCGAAAGCGCGGGCCAGGAATTGGCCGATGCGCTGGATCTGGACGTGGCCGACCTGAACTCGATGTCGCCGATGCAACTACTGCAGATCATTCAGGACCAGTACGACGACGAAGACGCTGAAGAACTGCTGGAATACGCGCGTGTCGTCAAGATTCCGACCGTGACGAACCCCGTCGCGTGGCAGGCTTTGCACGATGCCGAACGCGCGCGCCAGGCCCAGTCCGCCCAGGATCCCGCCCTGCGTGCGGAGGTGCAGGCCGCGGCCGACATCCCGGATGATCGGCTGCAAGAAACCAACGCGGTGCTCACCGCCCAGCTCGACGACGTGCTGAGCCAGGTTCAGTTCGCCGAGGAAGGCTTCAAGCTGCGCTACGAACTGGACCCGTTCGCCACGTTCGAACCGGACGCCGTGATGGGCGAACTGGACGACGATCTCAAGGATATCCAGGAGTACATCCAGGAACTGGAGCACGAGGTCATGCAGTTCTCGGATGAATCGCTGCTCAAGGCGTGGCTCAAGGCGATGCGCCGCGAAGTGGCCGCGATGGAGCGGCGCGAAGAGCGGTCATGATGAAGCTGTCCTGACGCGTCTCAGCCCTTCGGCCGCGACACCGGCATCACCCGCATGACCGGCGCGGCCTGCTTGGCCGGCGCATCCACGCGCGGCCGGATCATCATCGGGAAGAACCGCCACAGGTACAGCGCCAGCGCCAGCGCCCACGCGGTGGCCGACGCATGCAGCAGGCCCAGCGTCGCGGCGGTCGGCAACAGCGCCGCCAGCCGCAGCAATGCCGCCAGGATCATCAGCGCGTAGCTCACAACCATGCTGCGGTCCGTGTGTAGCGGCCGGCCCAGGTGACCCAGCGCGGTGCGCGTCACCATGCCCAGAATCAGCACCGAAAACCCCGCCACGCCAATCACGTGCGCCGGCCACGCCTGCCGGACGACGAAGCCCGCCAATTGCGCCGCGCCGACCAGTAACCCGATGCCCAGGCCCAGATATCCGGCATAGAGGATCCACAGAAGCGGCACACGACGCACGGCCCAGGGTTTCCAGGACACCCATTGCACCAGCGCGATCACGCCGCTGGCAGCCAGCGCCGCCGCGGCCACCTGCTGCACCCCGGCCAGCAGGCAGGCGATGGCAATGATGCCAAAGGCAAGCTGCCAATGGCCGCTCTTGGTGTGGGGAGGAATGTCCAGGCCCGCGACGGCGCGCTTGGCGAAGAAGGGCATGACCCGCCGGGCGATCAGCAAAGTCAGCACGGCCATTGACAGCAGACCGGCGTTGAAAAAGCGCATCAGCGTGACGTAATCGCCCTGGACCGTCGCCCACAGGTACAGTCCGTTGGTCGCGCCGAGCGCCAGCAGCAGTAGCGGAACGCCATAGTTGCGCTGATTGCGTGTTACGGCGACGGCGCGTCCCAGCGCCCCAGCCGCCCACAGAAAGAAGAGCAGATCGGCAGCGGCCGCAATGGCGAATGCCGGGCGGCCTGGCACCAGATAGCCCACCCGCGCCACGAACCATAGCCCGCACAGGCCCGCCAGCGGGTTGCCGCGCAGCGGATTCTTGCCCGTCCAGTTGGCGCCCGCGGTCAGCAGAAAACCCACGGCAATGGTGGCGACAAAGCCCCACAGCATTTCATGCGCGTGCCAGAACATGCCGTTCAGCACGCCGGTCAGGCGCGCCGGCGCGTGCACCCACAGCAGCACAGAGAACAGGGCCCAATAACAGCCCGCCAAGTACAGCGGGCGGAATCCCATTTCGGTGAAAGCGCGCCATTCGGGCGGTGCGGGGCGCGGCTTCTTTGCGGGTTCTTCAATGGAAAGCAGGGTGCTCATGAGGTAGCCAGTGCGCGCAGGGTGCGCCGCGTTGCGGGTTTGAACGTGTATTTGAAATACATATTACTGCTGGCCGCATCCGGACGCGACTCGCCTGCTTGATCCAACGCAAGGCCGTCCGGAACACCCGCATGACTAGGCACTTCGGAAATGGCCCTTTGGTCGGCTGGGGAATGGTGAGGGAAGGGTGGCCTCCTTAGGCTACCCACATACGCATTTGTCAGCAAAAAGCGAGACCAACCATGGCAGCACATCAATCCTCGGCCGGCGCGCCGATGCGGGTCCTGATATCCAGTACGTTTGCCTTCACCATCTGTTTCGCGGTCTGGATGATCTTCGCCGTGCTGGGTATTCCCATAAAGACCCAGCTCGGCCTGTCTGAAACGCAATTCGGCCTGCTGGCCGCCATGCCGGTCCTGACCGGTTCCCTCGTGCGGGTGCCGCTGGGCATCTGGACCGACCGCTACGGCGGCCGCCCCGTGTTCTTCGTGCTGATGTTGTTGGCCGTGGTGCCGATCTGGCTGTTGTCGTACGCCACGGAGTACTGGCAGTTCCTGGTGCTGGCGCTGTTTGTCGGCCTGACCGGCGGCTCGTTCTCGGTGGGCACGCCCTACGTGGCGCGCTGGTTCCCGCGCAACAAGCAAGGCCTGGCCATGGGCGTGTTCGGCGCCGGCAACTCGGGCTCGGCCATCACCAAGTTCGTGGCGCCCGCGCTGATCGCCTCGGCCGCCGGATCCTGGGTCATCGTGCCGCAGGTGTACGCCGTGGCGCTGCTGGTCACCGCGATCCTGTTCTGGATGTTCTCGTCGTCCAATCCCTCGCACCGCGTTGCGGGCGGCGCCTCTCTGTCCGCCCAGTTCGCCATGCTGAAGGACCCGCGCGTCTGGCGCTACTGCCAGTACTACTCGGTCGTATTCGGCGGGTACGTGGCCCTGGCGCTGTGGATGACCAAGTACTACATCGGCGAGTACGGCTTCGACATGAAGCTGGCCGCGTTGTTGGCCGCATGCTTCTCGCTGCCCGGCGGCGTGCTGCGCGCGGTGGGCGGCTGGATCTCCGACCGCTACGGCGCCTACAAGACCACGTGGTGGGTGATGTGGGTGTGCTGGGTCGCGTTCTTCCTGCTGAGCTATCCGCAAACCGAATTCACCGTCATGACCGCCGGCGGCCAGCGTTCCTTCGGCATCGCGCTCGGTCCGGTCACCTTCACCATTCTCCTGTTCATCGTCGGTATCGCCATGGCGATCGGCAAGGCCTCCGTCTTCAAGTTCATTTCTGACGAGTTCAGCGACAACATCGGGGCCGTGTCCGGCATCGTCGGGCTGGCAGGCGGCCTAGGCGGCTTCATTCTTCCGATCATGTTCGGCGTGCTGCTCGACCTGACCGGCATCCGCTCCAGCGCCTTCATGCTGCTGTACGGCACGGTCTGCGTCTCGCTCATCTTCATGCACTTCAGTTTCCGGCCCGAAAGCGCGGCCATCGCGCGGCAGCAAGCCGCCTGACCCACCCACCATCCTGAGAGAACCTCATGTCCACTCAAGTCCTTGCGCGCTGGGAGCCGGATAATCCCGGCTTCTGGAAACAGACCGGCGCGCGCGTCGCCAACCGCAATCTGTGGATCTCGATCCCGGCGCTGATGCTGGCGTTCAGCATCTGGATGCTGTGGAGCGTGGTCGTGGTCAACCTGGACCGCGCCGGCTTCATGCTGTCCAAGAACCAGCTGTTCTGGCTGACGGCGCTGCCCGCGCTGTCGGGCGCCACGCTGCGCATCTTCTACTCGTTCCTCGTGCCTGTCTTCGGCGGGCGCAAGTGGACGGCCATCTCCACCGCCTCGCTGCTGATCCCGGCGCTGGGCATGGGCTTCGCGCTGCGCGACCCGACCACCTCGTTTCCGACGCTCTTGATCCTGGCGCTGCTGTGCGGCCTGGGCGGCGGCAACTTCAGCTCCAGCATGGCCAACATCAGCTTCTTCTTTCCCAAGGAAAAGAAGGGCCTGGCCACGGGCCTGAATGCCGGCATCGGCAATCTGGGCGTGTCATTGGTTCAGTTCGTGGTGCCGGTCGTCATCACGATGGGCGTTTTCGGCGTCGCCGGCGGCGATCCCCAGGTCATCAACGCCAACGGCGCGCAGCAGAACCTGTGGCTGCAGAACGCGGGCTTCATCTGGGTGATCCCCATCGCGCTGGCGTCCATCGCGGCGTGGTTCGGCATGAACGACATCGCCGATGCGCGCGCCTCGTTCGCCGATCAGGCCGTCATCTTCAAGCGCAAGCACAACTGGTTGATGTGCTGGCTATATGTGGGCACGTTCGGGTCGTTCATCGGCTTCTCGGCGGGCTTCGCCATGCTGACCAAGACGCTGTTTCCCACCGTCAATCCCATGGCATACGCCTTCCTGGGCCCGCTGGTCGGATCGCTGACGCGTCCTCTGGGCGGCTGGGTGTCCGACAAGCTGGGCGGCGCACGGGTCACGCTGTTCACCTTCGCGGCCATGATCGCCGCGGTGGCGGGTGTCATGGTGTTCCTGCCTGGCGAAGGCCGCATGGGCGACTTCAACGGGTTCCTCGCCATGTTCATCGTGCTGTTCGCGCTGACCGGCCTGGGCAACGGCTCGACGTTCCGCATGATCCCCGTGATCTTCCTGCGTGAGCGCACGCAGGCCGCGCAGGGCAAGGGCCCGGCCGCGCAAAAGCAGGCGATGACGGAAGCGGCCAAGGAGTCGGCCGCCGTGCTGGGCTTTTCCGGCGCCATCGGGGCCTACGGCGGCTTTTTCATCCCGCGCAGCTTCGGCACGTCGCTCGACATGACGGGCAGCGTCCAGACCGCGCTGGTTTGCTTCATCGGCTTCTACGCCACCTGCATGCTGATCACCTGGTGGTTCTACGCGCGCCGCAATGCCCCGGTGCCGTGCTGATCTGCCTGATACGCCGGCCCGTCCGCGCGTTACGCGCGGTGTGGCCGGCGGCGCGACTAGTTCGGTCTACGCGGATAACTAGTCACTCTGCCGAACCCGGGTTGTGCCACCGGCGAATGGTCCGCCAGACAGCCCAGTCCTAAAGTTGCTTCATCAGCATTGATCGCAGTACGCGCCGGCCAGGCCGGCGTTCTTGGAGAAACACAATGAGTCATTTTCTGGACCGGTTGAAGTTCATGTCGCGGGTGAAGTCCACCTTCGCGAACGGTCACGGCGAAACCGTCAACGAGGACCGCAAGTGGGAAAACGCTTACCGCGCCCGCTGGCAGCACGACAAGGTGGTGCGTTCCACCCACGGCGTGAACTGCACTGGCTCCTGCTCCTGGAAGGTCTATGTCAAGAACGGCCTGATCACCTGGGAAACCCAGCAGACCGACTACCCCCGCACCCGTCCCGATCTGCCCAATCATGAGCCGCGTGGCTGTCCCCGCGGCGCCTCGTACAGCTGGTATGTGTACTCGGCGCAACGCGTGAAGTACCCCATGATCCGGGGGCGCCTGATCGAAATGTGGCGCGAAGCCCGCAAGACGATGGACCCGATCGCTGCCTGGGAATGGATCAGCCAGGATCCCAAGCGCGCCAAGCGCTACAAGTCCGTGCGCGGCCTGGGCGGCTTCGTCCGCGCCGATTGGGACACCGCCACCGAAATCATTGCTGCCGCCAACGCGCTCACCATCAAGAAGTACGGTCCCGACCGCGTGATCGGCTTCTCGCCGATTCCCGCCATGTCGATGGTCAGCTACGCCGCCGGCGCCCGTTACCTGAGCCTCCTGGGCGGCGCCTGCCTCAGCTTCTACGACTGGTACTGCGATCTTCCCCCCGCCAGCCCCCAGATCTGGGGCGAACAGACCGACGTGCCCGAATCGGCCGACTGGTACAACTCCACCTACCTGATGGTCTGGGGCTCGAACGTCCCGCAGACCCGCACTCCCGACGCGCACTTCTACACCGAAGTCCGCTACAAGGGCACCAAGACCGTGGCCGTGTCCAGCGACTTCGGCGAAATGGTCAAGTTCGGCGACATCTGGCTGGCGCCCAAGCAGGGCACCGACGCCGCGCTCGCCATGGCCATGGGCCACGTCATCCTCAAGGAATTCCACCTCTCGGGCAAGTCGGCCTACTTCACGGACTACGTCCGCCGCTACACCGACATGCCGATGCTGGTGCAGCTCAAGGAACGCGACGGCTTCTACGCCCCTGACCACTTCCTGCGCGCCTCGCAGCTCGACAACGCGCTCGGCGAACAAAACAACCCCGACTGGAAGACGCTGGTCCTGGACGAGTCCACCGGCGATCTGGTCGCGCCCAACGGCAGCATCGGTTTCCGCTGGGGCGAGGGCGCCGTCAACGATGGTGAAAAAGTCGGCCGCTGGAACCTCGAATCCAAGGACGGCGGTTCGGGCCGCGAAATCGTCCCGACGCTGACCCTGCTGGGTCAGTCGGACGACGTGGTCGGCGTGGGCTTCCCGTACTTCGGCAGCGAACACGACGAACTCCTCGTGCGCAATGTGCCCGCCCGCCGAATCCGCCTGGCCGACGGCACCGAGGCGCTGGTCGCCACGGTGTATGACCTGCAAATGGCCAACTACGGCCTCGATCGCGGCCTGGGCGGCGGCAACGTCGCAACTTCGTACGACGACGACGTTCCCTACACCCCCGCCTGGCAGGAAAAGCACACCAGCGTGCCGCGCGCGCAGGTCATCCAGGTGGCGCGCGAATTCGCCCAGAACGCGCACGACACCGAAGGCAAGTCCATGGTCATCGTCGGCGCCGGCCTGAACCACTGGTACCACATGGACATGATCTACCGCGGCATCATCAACATGCTGATGATGTGCGGTTGCGTCGGCAAGAGCGGCGGCGGCTGGGCGCACTATGTGGGCCAGGAAAAGCTGCGTCCGCAGTTCGGCTGGGCGCCCCTGGCGTTCGCCGCTGACTGGGTCCGCCCGCCGCGTCAGATGAACGGCACCTCGTTCTTCTATGCCCACACCAGCCAATGGCGCCACGAAAAGCTGAACGTGCAGGAAGTGCTCGGCCCTACCGCCGACCGCGCCAAGTACGGCGAACTCAGCATGATCGACCTGAACGCCCGCGCTGAGCGCATGGGCTGGCTGCCGTCGGCCCCGCAGTTGCGCACCAATCCGCTGGACGTGGTGGCGCAGGCCGACAGCCTGGGCAAGGATCCGGTCGCGCACGCGGTCGAACAGATGAAGTCGGGCGAACTTCGCATGTCCTGCGAAAACCCGGACGATCCCGCCAACTTCCCGCGCAACATGTTCGTGTGGCGCTCCAATATTCTGGGCTCCAGCGGCAAGGGCCACGAGTATTTCCTGAAGTACCTGCTGGGCACGCAAAACGCCGTGTTCGGCGACGAAGGCGATGCCATCAAGCCCACCGAAGTCACCTACGAGGAAGACGCGGCCGAAGGCAAGCTGGACCTGCTGACGGTGCTGGACTTCCGCATGAGCACCACGTGCCTGTACGGCGACATCGTGCTGCCCACCGCAACCTGGTACGAAAAGGACGACCTCAACACGTCCGACATGCACCCCTTCATCCACCCGCTCAGCGAAGCCGTGCAGCCGCTCTGGGAAAGCAAGACCGACTGGGAAATCTACAAGCTGCTGGCCAAGAAGTTCACCGACATCGGCGGCCCGTACCTCGGCAAGCGCCGCGATCTGGTGCTGACCCCGCTGATGCACGATACCCCGGGAGAACTCGGCCAGGCCTTCGAACCCAAGGACTGGAAGCTGGGCGAATGCGACCTGATCCCCGGCAAGACCGCGCCGTCCATGACGGTGGTCGAACGCGACTACAACGACATCTACCGCAAGTTCACGTCGGTGGGTCCGCTGCTGGACAAGCTGGGCAACGGCGGCAAGGGCATCAACTGGAACACGCAGCACGAGGTCCACGAGCTGGCCGGCATCAACGACAGCGTCACCGAAGCCGGCGTCAGCCAGGGCCGTCCGCGTCTGGACACCGCGATTGACGCGGCCGAAATGATCCTGACCTTTGCGCCCGAAACCAACGGCCACGTGTCGGTCAAGGCCTGGGAAGCGCTGGGCAAGATCACCGGCCGCGACCACACGCACCTGGCCGTCGGCCGCGAGCACGACAAGATCCGCTTCCGCGACATCCAGGCGCAGCCGCGCAAGATCATTTCGGCGCCCACCTGGTCTGGCCTGGAAAGCGAAGAGGTCAGCTACAACGCCGGCTATACCAACGTCCATGAACTGATCCCATGGCGCACCCTGACGGGCCGCCAGCAGTTCTACCAGGATCACCGCTGGATGCTGGACTTTGGCGAAGGCTCGTGCGTGTACAAGCCCGCCATCGACACCAAGACGGTGGCGCCCATGCTGGGCAAGTACCCCAACGGCGAAAAGGAACTGGTCCTGAACTGGATCACGCCGCACCAGAAGTGGGGCATCCACAGCACGTATTCGGACAACCTGCGCATGCTGACCCTGAGCCGCGGCGGCCCCCACGTGTGGGTGTCCGAGGCCGAGGCCAAGCAGGCCGGTCTGGTCGACAACGACTGGGTCGAAGTGTTCAACGTCAACGGCACGCTGACCGCCCGGGTGGTCGTGAGCCAGCGCGTGCCGGTCGGCATGTGCCTGATGTACCACGCCCAGGAAAAGATCGTGAACGTGCCGGGCGCTGAAACCAGCGGCAAGCGCGGCGGCATCCACAACTCGGTCACGCGCACGGTGCTCAAGCCCACGCACATGATCGGCGGCTACGCCCAGCAGGCCTACGGTTTCAACTACTACGGCACCGTGGGCGCCAACCGCGACGAATTCGTGGTCGTGCGCAAGATGAAGAAGGTGGACTGGCTGGAAGGCCCGCTCGTCGAAGAACTGCAACAAGAAGAGAAGCAATCATGAGGATACGCGCCCAAATCGGCATGGTGCTGAACCTGGACAAGTGCATTGGCTGCCACACTTGCTCGGTCACCTGCAAGAACGTCTGGACCAGCCGCGACGGTGTCGAGTATGCCTGGTTCAACAACGTGGAAACCAAGCCCGGCATCGGCTATCCGAAGGAATGGGAAAACCAGGAAAAGTGGAAGGGCGGCTGGAGCCGCACGGCCGCCGGCAAGCTGGAACCGCGTCAAGGCGGCAAGCTGCGCATCCTGGCAAACCTGTTTGCCAACCCGAACCTGCCCGCCATCGACGACTACTACGAGCCGTTCACGTACGACTACGAGCATCTGAAGAACGCGCCGCTGTCGCAAACGCCGCCCACCGCACGTCCGGTGTCGGTGCTGACGGGCAAGAAGATGGACAAGATCCATTGGGGCCCCAACTGGGAAGACGACCTGGGCGGCGAATTCAGCTCGCGCAGCCGTGATGCGCTGTTCGAGGGTGTGCAGAAGGAGATGTACTCGACCTTCGAGAACACCTTCATGATGTACCTGCCGCGCCTGTGCGAACACTGCCTGAACCCGGCCTGTGTCGCCAGCTGCCCGTCCGGCTCCATCTACAAGCGCGAAGACGACGGCATCGTCCTGGTCGACCAGGACAAGTGCCGCGGCTGGCGCATGTGCATCTCGGGCTGCCCGTACAAGAAGATCTACTACAACTGGAACAGCGGCAAGGCCGAAAAGTGCACGTTCTGCTACCCGCGCATCGAGGCCGGCCAGCCGACCGTGTGCTCGGAAACCTGCGTGGGCCGCATCCGCTACCTGGGCGTGCTGCTGTATGACGCCGACCAGATCGAAAATGCCGCCGCCACCGCGAACGAGCAGGACCTGTATCAGTCGCAGCTCGACCTGTTCCTGGACCCGCATTCGCCCGAAGTGATCGCCGCGGCGCGCGAGCAGGGCATCCCGGAATCGTGGCTGGAAGCCGCGCGCAATTCGCCCGTCTACAAGATGGCCGTCGAATGGAAGGTGGCCTTCCCGCTGCACCCGGAATACCGCACGCTGCCGATGGTCTGGTACATCCCGCCGCTGTCGCCCATCCAGACGGCCGCTGAATCGGGCAAGATGCCCCAGCGCACCGTGGGCAAGAGCGGCATGATCCCCGACGTGTCCACGCTGCGCATCCCCGTACGCTACCTGGCCAACCTGCTGACCGCCGGCAAGGAAGCGCCGGTGCTGCAGGCCCTGGAACGCATGCTGGCCATGCGTGCCTTCAAGCGGTCCGAGACCGTCCACGGCGAACGCGACACGGCCCTGCTGGACCAGGTGGGCCTGACCGAGGAAACGGTGCAGGACATGTACCGCATCATGGCCATCGCCAACTACGAAGACCGCTTCGTCGTGCCCAGCAGCCACAAGGAAGTGGTCGAGGACAGCTTCAACGAGAAGGGAAGCTGCGGCTTCACGTTTGGCAACGGCTGCTCGGGCGGCGTGTCGGAAGGCACCCTGTTTGGCCGCAAGCCGCAAGGCAGCGAAATCTTCATCGAGATGCCCAAGTCGCGCAAGAAGGCCGTTTCGGCTTAAGGAAAGGAGAACATCATGAGCCTGTACCGACTGCTTTCCGCCATGCTGTGCTACCCCGAGCCGGAGCTGCTGGACTACCTGGGCGAACTGGAAGAGGCCCTGGCGGCCTATCCGGACGCAGAGGAGACCCTGCAGCCCCTGGTGAGCTACCTGGCCTCGAACGACCTGATTCCCCTGCAAGAGAACTACGTCGCCACGTTTGACCGCAACCGCTCGCATTCCCTGCACCTGTTCGAACACGTGCACGGCGAAAGCCGCGACCGCGGCCAGGCTATGGTGGACCTACTGGAGACCTACCGCCAGCACGGTTTCGAACCCGTTGTGTCCGAACTGCCGGATCACGTGCCGCTGTTCCTGGAATTCCTGGGCGTCATTGACCCCGACACGGCCCAGGAACTGCTGGACGAAGCCATCCACGTGCTGGCAGCCATCGGCGCGCGCCTGGCCAAGAGCGAAAGCTCCTATGCCTGCATCTTTGCCGTGCTGCGCGCCCAGTCCCGCGTGATTCCGCGCGTGCAGACCGAGGCGCCCGTGCGCGACATGGACGAAGCAATGGAGGCCTTCGGGGCCGGCCCGGACGGCGTGGAACCGCTGCTTCGGCCGTTCTCGGGAGGCGGCGCACAGCCCGTGCACTTCCATCCCCGTTCCGCCGCGACTCATTAATGCTCAGGACGACGCATCATGAACTCCCTGAATCAGTTTCTTTTCGGCATCTATCCGTACATCGCGCTGACCATCTTCCTGCTCGGCAGCCTGGCGCGCTTTGAACGCGAGCAATACACCTGGAAGTCCGACAGCTCGCAACTGCTGCACCGCGGCCAGCTGCGGCTGGGCAACATCCTCTTTCACATCGGCATCATCGGCCTGTTCTTCGGGCATCTGGCCGGCCTGCTGACGCCGGTCATCGTGTGGGACACGCTGGGCGTCTCGCATTCGCTCAAGCAGATGGTCGCCATGGTGGCCGGCGGCGTAATGGGCGGGCTGTGCCTGATCGGCCTCCTGATCCTGATCCACCGCCGCCTGACCGATCCGCGCATTGCACACGCCACCCGGCCGGGCGACAAGATCCTGCTGCTGTGGATCCTGGTGACCCTGCTGCTGGGCCTGTCCACGATCGTGCTGTCGGCCGGCCACATGGACGGCGAAATGATGGTGCACCTGATGACCTGGGCGCAGCACATCGTCACGTTCCAGGGCGACGCCGCCAGCTACATCGCCGGCGTGCCGCTGCTCTTCAAGGCGCACCTTTTCATGGGTCTCACGCTGTTCGTGATCTTCCCGTTTACCCGCCTGGTGCACGTCTGGAGCGGCTTTGCGTCGATCGGCTACCTGGGCCGCGCCTGGCAACTCGTCCGTCCGCGCTGATCCATCGTCTTAGGAGCCGAACATGCCTGTCATCGTCAATGGCGTCGAACTAAACGACGCGGATCTGGAACGTGAACTTCCCTTGCACGCCGAGGCCGGCAATCCCATGCGCGAGGCCGTCACGGCCCTGGTGCTGCGGCGCGTCCTGCTGGACGAGGCCGGCCGGCAAGGTCTGGACTTGTCCGACGAGGAAAGCGCGATCGGCGCGTTGCTCGCCAGCCAGGCGCCGGCGCCCGAGGCCGACGACCAGGCGTGCCGGCGCTTCTATCAGATGCACCCCGAGCGTTTCATGGTGGGTGAACTGGTCGAGGCCGACCACATCCTGTTCCAGGTCACGCCCGACGTGAACCTGGACATGCTGAAGGCGCATGCCAACGTGGTGCTGACCGAGCTGCTGGCCGATCCCTCGCGGTTTGCGGAAGTTGCCCGCGAGCAATCCAATTGCCCGTCGGCCGCCATCGGCGGCAACCTGGGCCAGCTCGGCCGCGGCGACACCGTGCCCGAGTTCGAACGCGCGGTGTTTGCGTTGCCCTCGGGCGGGCTGCTGCCGCAGTTGCTGCAAACGCGGCATGGCCTGCACATCGTGCGCGTCACGCGCCGCGTTGAAGGCCGCCTTTTGCCTTACGAGCACGTCGCAAAGCAGATTGCGACGGCGCTCACCACCATGAGCCGCGACACCGCCTGGCGGCAATACACCAAGCTGCTGGTCGGGCGCGCCAAGATCTCCGGCATTGACCTGGACGACGGCGAACCCGAACGGGTCTTCGCCGGGAGCGCCGCATGATGGACGAGCCAGCCCCTGCCGTATTGGCGGACGGCTTCGGCCGCCGCATCGACTACCTGCGTGTCTCCGTTACCGATCGCTGTGATCTGCGTTGCAGCTATTGCCTGCCCAAGGACTTCAAGGGCTTTGAGACGCCGGCCAACTGGATGTCCCACGACGAGATGGCCCGGCTGGTCGGGTTGTTCGTGGGCCTGGGCGTGGCCAAGGTCAGGCTCACCGGCGGCGAACCGCTGCTGCGCAAGGGCGTGGCCGGGCTGGCTGCCACCATCGCCGCCATGCCGGGACTGCGCGACCTGTCCGTGTCCACCAACGCCACCCAGCTTGTGCGCCATGCCCAGTCGCTGCGCGCGGCCGGCGTGAGCCGCTTGAACATCAGCCTGGACACATTGGACGCCACGGCGTTCTCGCAGATCACCGGGCGCGACCGTCTGGATTCCGTGCTGGCCGGGCTGGCGGCCGCGCGGCAAGCCGGCTTTTCGCCGATCAAGCTCAATAGCGTGGTGCATGCGGCCACGCCGGAATCCGAAGTCCGCCGCCTGCTGTCGTATGCCGTGGAGCAGGGTTTCGTGCTGCGGCTGATCGAACCCATGCCCATGGGCGAATGCGGGCGCGGCTATACACACACCGATCTGAACGCAATGGGCGCGCGTCTCGCGGCCGATGCTGGCCTGGTGCCGTCGTTGTCCGAATCCCGCAACGGCCCGGCGCGCTATTGGACAAGCGGGCAGGGCGCGCCGGTGCTGGGCGTCATCACACCCATGTCGCGCCATTTCTGCGCCACCTGCAACCGCGTGCGGCTGGGCGTGGATGGCACCTTATATCTGTGCCTGGGCCAGGAAGACCAGGTGCCGCTCGGACACCTTCTGCGCGAGGGCGCCAGCGACGCCGAGCTCATCCAGGCCATCCGGGCGGGCATCGCCGCCAAGCCGGAGCGCCATGACTTCAACGCCCGGCCCGAACGCATCGTGCGCTTCATGGCGCAAACGGGAGGCTGATATGCAAGATCTTGAACGACTCGTCGGCGGCTTCCAGCGCTTTCAGCAGCAATACTACGAAGACGCGCCGTCGCTGTACCGCAACCTGCGCGACGGCCAGCATCCCAGCACGCTACTGATCGGCTGCTGCGATTCCCGGGTCGATCCGGCCATGCTGCTGGGGTGTGATCCCGGCGACATCTTCACCGTGCGCAATGTGGCAAACCTTGTGCCGCCGTGCAGCAAGGACCGCGGTCTGCAGGGCGTCCTGGCGGCCATCCAGTTTGCGGTTGAGCAATTGCAGGTCAGCCGCATCATCGTGCTGGGCCATGCGCAATGTGGCGGCATCCGCGCCCTGATGGAGCGGCGCATCCGCCGCGACGGTGAGACCGACTATCTGGGACGCTGGATGGACATCGCAGAACCGGCGCGTGAGCAGGTGCTGCGGCAGATGCCGGATGCCTCGAAAGAAGAGCGCCGGCGCGCCTGCGAACAGGCTTCCATCCTGATTTCCCTTCGCAATCTTGAAGACCTGCCTTTCGTGCGGCGGGCGGTGGACGCGGGCAGCCTGTCGCTGCATGGCTGGTACTTCGATCTGGTGGCGGGCGCTTTGCTGGCATACTCCCCGCGGGCAGACACGTTTTTGCCCATTGTGTGCCCCTTGCTGACGGAACCTGCGCTCGTATGACTCCTGTATTCGGTATCGCCGGCCGCTCCGGCAGCGGCAAAACCACCCTGATCGAAGCGATGCTGCCGCTGCTTGGCGCCCGCGGCCTGCGCGTGAACGTCATCAAGCACAGCCATCACGACTTCCAGATGGAGCCGCCGGGCAAGGATAGCGCGCGATTCCGCACCGCCGGCGCGCAGGAGGTCATGATCGCCTCGCCGTACCGGTACGCCATCGTGCACGAGCTGCGCGACGCGCCGGAGCCGACCCTGGAGGCGCAACTGGCGCGGCTGTCGCCCGCTGATCTGGTATTGGTCGAAGGCTTCAAGCAGGCGGCGATCCCGCGCATCGAGGTCTACCGTCCGGCGCTGGGCAAGCCGCCGCTGCACACGGAAGACCCTACGTTCCTGGCGGTCGTGACCGATGCGCCGCTGAACATCGCCTTGCCCTGCCTGCCGCTGAACGAACCCGCCCAGGTTGCCGATTTTCTGTGCCGCACGCTTGGACTGCGTTGAGCGCGTGAGTGACGCAATGGGCACGCACGCGCCGGATTGCCGGCGGGAAGCGACTACACTGACACCCGAACTGCGCTCCCAGCCCTGACATTCATGAAGTCCACCGATACCGCCGCCCAACCCGACGCGCTGCCATCGCCCCGGCACCGCCTGTCCACGCGCATCGTGGCAAGTTCACTACTGGCTCTGATCGTCGTGCTTTCCATGGTCAGTTGGACGCTGTGGCTGTCCTGGCAACTGGAAGGCGCGGGCGCGGCCATCAACGATACCGGCAGCCTGCGCATGCGGGCCAACCGCGTCGCCGTCGAGCTGATGCGGCCGCAAGCCGGGCGCGAAGTGCGCACCACGGAACAGATCGCGATTCTGGACGAGACCATCGCGCGGCTGGCGCGTGGCAATCCCGCGCGGCCGCTTTTCATTCCCAACGACAACGCCATCCGCGCCCAGTGGCACGACGTGGCTGCATACTGGCGCGACATCATGAAGCCGGCGGCCTTGCGTTCCATCGGCCAGCCGGATGCGTCAAGCTACCTGGAAACGCTACCCGAGTTCGTGGCCCGCGCCGATACGCTGGTGCGCATGATCGAACAGGACAACGCCGGCAAGACCACGTCGCTGCGCCTGTCGCAGGGTGTGCTGGCGGCGATTGCCAGCGCGGGCACCCTCGCCATGATCTACCTGCTTTATCTGTGGATCATTTCACCCGTGTTGCGCCTGCGCGACGGCCTGCAGCGCATGGCCGACCGCGAATTCAGCACCCGCCTGCCCGTGGAAAGCCAGGACGAGTTCGGCGTGCTGGCGCGCGGCTACAACCGCATGGCTGATGAACTTCAAGACCTGTACACCAGCCTGGAGCAGCGGGTGGAACAGAAGACGGCGCAGCTTGCCGCGCAGAACCGCGACATCGGTGCGCTCTACGACATGGCCGCGTTCCTGAACCAGCCCAATGAAATCGAGGCCATGTGCGATGGCTTTCTGCGCCGCGTCATGCTGCAGTTCGATGCGGAAGCGGGCAGCATCCGCGCGCTGGACCCCAACAACGAAAAGCTCAACCTCGTGGTGTCGGTGGGCCTGTCCGACGATCTGGTCGAATCCGAACACTGCATGAAGGTTGACGACTGCTATTGCGGCGTCGCCACCCGGCAGGCCGGCGTCATCGTCATCCAGGACTTCCGCCAATCGCCGCCCGACATGGATCTGAACTGCCAGCGCGACGGCTTTGCCAGCGTGGCGGTGTTCCGTATCGTGACGCGCGACGAAGTCCTGGGGTCCTATTCGCTCCATTTCCGCACGCAGCGCCGCCTGTTGGCGTCGGAGTCGCAACTGCTGGAAACGCTGGGGCAGCACCTGGGGGTGGCGCTGGACAACCGCCGCCTGAGCGCGCAGGCGCGTCAATTGGCCGTGGTGCAAGAGCGCGGGCTGGTGGCGCAGGGCCTGCACGACAGCCTGGCGCAAGGGCTGAACTTCCTGAACCTGCAATTGCAGATGCTCGATGCCGCCATCAAGCGCGGCGACGAAGAAGAAGTCAGCGAAATCCTGCCGCTGCTGCGCACCGGCGTAGACGAAAGCTATCAGGACGTGCGCGAACTCCTGACCAACTTCCGCAGCAAGCTGTCGCAGGGCGACCTGCAGGCGGCCATTGAAGACACGGTGGCGCGTTTCCGCCGCCAGACCGCCATCGACACGGATCTGACATTCAGCCAAGGCGAAGGCGCGCCGCTGCAGCCCGAGCAGCAACTGCAGGTCCTGTTCATCCTGCAGGAAGCGCTGTCCAACGTGCGCAAGCATTCCGAGGCCAGCCGCGTGCGCATCGCCGTGGAAAACGGCCGGGATTTCACCCTGCTGATCGCCGACGACGGGCAGGGGTATGATCCCGCCGATGTCGCCGAGCGCGGCGAATCCCACGTTGGCCTGCACATCATGCGCGAGCGCGCCGCTCGCATGCGCGCCGTGATAAAACTCGAATCGCAGCCCGGCGCCGGCACGCGCGTGGCGCTCACCTTGCCTGGCGCCGAACGCCAGGCCGCCTGACATCCCTGCCCATCATGACCATCCGCATCCTGCTCATCGACGACCACACCCTGTTCCGCTCCGGTGTCCGCCTGCTGCTGCAGCGCCAGCCCGACTTCGAGGTCGTTGCCGAGGCCGGGGACGGCGTCGAGGGCCTGAAGCGCGCCAAGGAACTCAAACCCGACGTCGTGCTGCTGGACCTGAACCTGCCCGGCTTGTCGGGGCTTGAAACGCTGCAGCTCCTGACGCAGGACCTGCCCACCTGCGCGGTCATCATCCTGACCGTGTCCGAAGAAGCCGACGAGCTTGGACAGGCGTTGCGAGACGGCGCCCGCGGCTATCTCGTCAAGAACATCGACGCAGACGCTCTGGTGTCCGCCATTCGCCGCGCGGCGAACGGCGAAGCCGTCATTGCGGACAGCATGACGGCCAAGCTGGTCGAGCAGTTCCGGGGACAGGCCAGCCAGACGCCGCCGCCTCCCGGCACCGCGGAACGCCACCGCCTTACCGCACGCGAAACGCAGATCGTGCAATGGCTGGCGCGCGGGGCCAGCAACAAGGTCATTGCGCGCGAACTGGATGTCAGTGAAAGCACCGTCAAGATCCATGTGCAGAACGTGCTGAAAAAGCTCAATCTGACCAGCCGCGTGCAGGTTGCGGTGTATGCGGTCGAGCGCGGCCTGTACACCGAGGAATAGTCCGATAAAAAGGCGCTACGCGCGCCGCGCGGTTTGATTTTCGACAAGGCCCGGGGGACGGGCGGCCCATAGACTGGCCGTCATGCAAACTCGAACCTCTCCCATAGAGCTCGTGGCCCCGGCCGGCAGTCTGGCCGCCTTGAAAGCGGCGATTGAAGCGGGCGCCGACACCGTCTATCTCGGGCTCAAGAACGCCACCAACGCCCGCAACTTTGCCGGGCTTAATTTCACCGAAGCCGACATCCGCGCAGGCGTCGAACTGGCGCATCGCCACAACCGGCACGTGCTGTTCGCCATCAATACGTTTGTGCAGGCCGGCCGCATGGCCGAATGGCAAGCCGCCGTCGATGCCGCCCACGACCTCGGCGCCGACGCCGTCATCATGGCCGATCCGGGCCTCTTGGCGTACGCCAGCGACCGCTATCCGGACCTGCGCCTGCATCTGTCGGTGCAGGGCTCGGCCACCCACACCGACGCCATCGAACTCATGAAGGAACAGTTCGGCATCCGCCGCGTGGTGTTGCCGCGCGTGCTGACACTGACGGAAATCGCGCGCATCTGCGCCAATGTCAGTGTCGAGGTCGAGGTGTTTGGCTTTGGCAGCCTGTGCGTCATGGCCGAAGGCCGCTGCCTGTTGTCGTCATACGCCACCGGCGACTCTCCCAACAACAAGGGCGTCTGTTCGCCGGCGCACGCGGTGCGCTGGGTCGAAGAAGACGGCCGCATGGACGCGCGCCTGTCCGGCATTCTCATCGACCGGTACGAACCCGGCGAACCGGCCGCGTACCCCACGCTGTGCAAGGGCCGGTTTGAAGTGGACGGGCAAGCCGACCACGCGCTGGAAGAACCCACCAGCCTGAACGCCATCGGCTTGTTGCCCAAGCTGGCCGAAATGGGCGTCTCTGCCATCAAGATCGAAGGACGTCAGCGCAGCCCGGCGTATGTCACGCAGGTGGTGTCCACGCTGCGCGCCGCGCTGGACAGCGTGCATGCGGACGCGTCGCGCTTCTCTCCGCGCCCCGAATGGAACGCCATGCTGGCGCGCCATGCCGAGGGTTCACAAGTCACACAAGGCGCTTTCGAACGTCCATGGAAATGACCCCAACCCCCTTCCAGATTTCCGTCGGCCCCTTGCTGTACTACTGGCCGCGCCAGCGCACCATGGATTTCTACGCCGCTGTCGCCGAAAGTCCGGCGGACATCGTCTACATCGGCGAAACGGTCTGTAGCCGGCGGCACGAGCTGCGCGCCGACGACTGGCTTGAACTGGCGCGTGATCTGCGCGCGGTGGGCAAGACCGTGGTGCTGTCGGGCCGCACGCTGATCGAGACGGGCGCCGAGGCCAGCGCCTTGAAGAAGCTATGCGAACAGCAGGACTTCATGGTCGAGGCCGGCGAACTGGGCGCGGTGCGCCATCTGAGCGGCCGCGGCTTTGTTGCCGGCCCGCACGTCAACGCCTATCACGGCGGCACGCTGACCTGGCTGGCGAACCGCGGCGCCGTGCGCTTTGTCGCCCCGCTAGAAATGGACGGACCCACGTTGGGACAATTGCTGCGCGAGCGTCCCGCCGGCATGCAGGCCGAAGTCATGGTGTGGGGCAGGATGGCGTTGGCGTTTTCGGCACGCTGCTTTACGGCGCGGCATTTCCGTCTGAAGAAAGACGACTGCGGTTTCCGCTGTATCGAGCATCCCGACGGCCTGGACATGCGCACCCGCGAATCGCGCGAATTTCTTGGCATCAATGGGATCCAGGTGCAATCGGCCGCATGCCTGGACCTGTTGGCCGAAGCGCCGGAACTGGTGGGCATGGGCGTCGAGGTCCTGCGCGTCAGCCCGCAATCGGCCGGCACGCTTGAGGCGATCGCCGCGCTGGACGCCACGCGCCGCGGCGCGAAGCCCGATGCGGTGTCGCCGCCCGAGGGCATCGGCCGCTGCAACGGTTACTACTACGGGCAGGCCGGCATCGGCCTGCAGGAGGCCGCCGCATGAGCGCAGCCCTGAATCTACCGCCCATGCTGGCCAAACTGGGCAAGCGTGTGCCGGGACCATTCGTGTCCCTGCATTTTGTCGCGGGACTTGAACTGGCCCGCCGCCTCAAGTGGTTGGAGCCGCCAGCCGAACTGAACGGACGCACCTTTGCCATCACCGTCGAAGACCTGGGGCTGCGCAGCAGCTTCGTGGTGCGCGACGGCGCCTTCCGGCCGCTGTGGAACAAGGGGCCGCAAGCCGCCGCCGAACTGGAACTTGGCGCGAAGCTGGCCGACTTTCTGGCGCTCATGCGCGCGGAAACCGATGCCGATACCTTGTTCTTTCAGCGCCGCCTGCGTATCGCTGGCGATACGGAATTGGGATTGATCGTCAAGAACTGGCTGGATGCGGCGCCGCGGCCGGCCTGGCTTCAGCGCATTAGCGCAGTGCATGGCGGGATCGGGAGCGGGGCGGGCGGCTGATCTTTCTGCCTAGGCGGTTTCTCCGCCCGGCTCGGCATCCCGTCATTTTCCAGTGCGCCCCTCCATGCGGCGCGCCACGCGCGACAGCGCCAAGCTGGCGGCTAGATACAACAGTGCCGCCGCCAGATACACCTCGACGTGATAGGGCCGCCAATCGGTGCCCGCGACTACCGCCTTGGCTGCGCCCAGCACGTCGAACACGCCGATGATGCTGACCAGCGATGTGTCCTTGACCGCGCCGACAAAGACACCCAGCGCGGCTGGCGCGGCGATGCGACGGGCCTGCGGCCAGATCACGTACGCATAGGCCAGCGCGGGCCGCATGCCCAGCGCGCGTGCGGCCATCATCTGCCCGGGCGGAATCGCCTGCAACGCGCCGCGCAGCACTTCAGCCAGCACACACGCGGTATGCAGGGACAGCGCGGCCAGCGCCATGCTGAACTTGGAGACGCCGCCGCCCAGCAACATGGGCAGCACAAATGACGCGAACAGCAGCTGGGTCACCAGCGGCACGCCCCGCACCGCTTCGATCAGACCTGCGGCGGCCAACGAACCGGCAGCGCTGCCGGACCGGCGAAGCAGGGCGAGCGCGAAAGCCAGCGGCACGGCAGCCACCAACGCGGCGATCGCCAGGATCAACGTGACGAGCAGTCCGCCCCAGCGTTGCGGTCCGATGACATCGCCGCCCCACGGCCAGCCGGTCAGCGCCGCCACGGCAACGGCAAACAGCGCAGCCAACAATACAATACGCATGCGCGCCGGTACGTGACGTGCGCCCAGGGCGACGCCGATGGCGGCCAGAAGCGCCAGGGATGCGATCAACGCGGGCCCCCGGTGCACGTCGGACATGGTGCCGTAGAACAACAGCGGCAGGTTTTCGCTGACGGCGGCCCAGCAGGCGCCCGCCGCATTTGCGCAGGTCATCGGGTCGCCTGACCATACGGCACGAAGCACCGCCCAATCGAGCAGTGACCAAGCCGCAGCGGCCAACAGCAAAGTCAGCACGGCAGACATCGCTTTGCGCCGAAGCGTCCTGACCTTGCGACCAGCGCTATCCCAGAATGCGCGGTCACCCAGGCGCGCGCCGTGCGTGTCGCCGGGGCCGTGCCGCGTATTGCGCGCGTTCCAGGCGGAGAGCCCGCCGCCCAGGCAGAGTGCCAGCGTCAGGTAAATGGTCACAGCAAGCGCAATGCCTTCCAGCGCCAACCCGGTTTGCGTGATGGCCGTGTTGATGACGGCCATCAGATCCTGATAACCGATGGCGATGGCGAGCGTGCTGTTCTTGATGAGCGCCAGGCATTGGTTGGCATAGGGCGGCAATGCGACGCGCGTGGCGTAGGGCGCGATAACCAGCCGCAGCACCTTGACGGGCGTGAGGCCCAAGGCCTGGCCGGCTTCGACCACGCCCACGGGAACAGCACGGACCGCGCCGCGCACGATGTCGGCGATGTAGGCGGCGTGAAAGACGACGAGACCGAGGGTCAATGCGGCAAATTCGATGCTGGGTTGCCAGCCGCCTTGCAAACCGAGCCCGCGCTTGACGGGCAGGTCGATCTGAATGGGGGGCAATAGCGCCCAGGTGATCGTGGCGGCGGCCAGTATTGCAGCGAGTATTGCGGCGGATACTGCGGCCGATACTGCGGCCGATGCGGCGGCAGACGAATCGGTCAACGCGGTGTTGCGCCATCGGCGGCGGGCGCACCAGGCCACCGCCAGCGCAGCAACTGCCACGCCCGCATACGGCAGCCACCCATGCAAGGCGGGTAAGGCCAACCCGCGATTGGACAGCAGCACGGAGGGCAGCGGAGACCACGCCTGGCGCAGATCCGGCAGCCGCAGCAGCAAGCCATACCAGACGAAAAGCTGCAACAGCACTGGCGTGTTGCGCAGCGGTGCGATGACCAGGGCGGCAACGCGGGCCGCCAGCGGGTTGGACGACAAGCTCAGAAATCCCAGGCCCACGCCCAGGGCAGTGGCCAGCGGTATTGCCACGAAGGCGACGGTCAGCGTATTGACCAGTCCCGCTGCCAGGGACATCCAGTAAGGATCTTCCGGGGTGACGTTGAGCAGGCTCTCAGAGATGCGGAACCCCGCCGGCTGAAAGAGAAAGCCGAATCCGCCCTGAATGCCACGGGCGGCCTGCACCGATTCGATGTGCAGCACCAGAATGGCGGCCATGCCGCCCAATCCCAGAATCCACGCCAGCGCGGGCAGCCAGCGGCGCCACGGGGCAGTCAACGAGGAAGGAAGCGTGGTGGCAGTCATGGCGGGCCGTGCGGCATCAATCAAAAAAACAAGAAGGGCGGACCCGGTGGCCCGCCAGCAAATCGTCCAGAGATGCGCAGCAGGCGATACACATCAAGCGATTTGCACCAAGCGATACGCATCAAGCGATTTGCACCAAGCGATTTGCACCAAGAGATACGCATCGATCGATACGCCTCACTGAAACGGCGGCGAATACAACAAACCGCCCTTATTCCATTGCGCGTTCAAGCCGCGTTCCAGCTTGAGCGGCGTCGCGGCTCCAAGGTTGCGGTCCCACACCTCGCCATAGTTGCCCACGGCCTTGATGGCCTGCCTGGCCCACGTTTCGTCCAGGCCGAAGCTCTTGCCGATGCCGGGATCCACGCCCAGCAGGCGGCGCACCTGCGCGTCGCTGCTTTGTGTCTGGCTGTCGGCATTCTGGGCGGTGATGCCCAGTTCTTCGGCGGCGACCAGCGCGTTGACCGTCCAGCGCACGATGGCGGCCCAGTTCGGGTCGTCCTGGCGCACGAAGGGCCCAAGCGGCGACTTGTTGATGCGCTCGGGCAAGATGACGAAGTCGTCGGGCTTGCTGGCGCGCGCGGCGCGGCTGGCGGCGAGTGTGGACGCATCTGACAGATACACGTCGCAGCGGCCTGCGTAGAAGGCCTGCTCCAGCTCGACCAGGTTTTCGATGACGACAGGGCGATAGCTGAGCTTGTTCTTCTTGAAGTAGTCGACCAGGTTCTGTTCATTCACCGTGCCGGGTTGCACGCAGACCTGCGCGCCTTCCAGTTCGGTGGCGCTCTTGACGCCCAGCTTGCGCGGCACCAGGAAGCCTTGGCCGTCGTAGAACACGATGCCGGCCGACGTGATGCCCAGCCCGGCGTCGCGGCCGGACGTGATGGTGGTGTTGCGGTTCAGCACGTCGATCTCGCCGGACTGCAGCGCCGGAAAGCGTTGCTGCGAGCTCAGCGGCACGAAGCGGGTCTTTTCCGGATCGCCCAACACGGCGGCGGCCAGCGCGCGGCACAGGTCGGCGTCAAGGCCGGTCCAGCGGCCTTGCTTGTCGGCGATCGACAACCCTGCCGAGCCCTGGCTGACACCGCACACGAGTTCACCGCGCTTCTTGATGGTGTCGACCGTGCCGGCCTGCGATGCGCCGGCAAGTGTCATCGCGGCGGCAATGCCCGCGGCCTTGAATAAATGATTCAAACGCATGCTGTTCCCATGATTGTTGTGTGCAAAAGAGGCACGAATTCTATGGGCGCGTAGCAGTTTGCCGAGCGACTTAATACTCATATCAATATAAAAACTAAGCCTTATCCAGATGCGCGTCATATACCTAGAATGCCCGCATGCCAGATGGTCTGGCGGAGCAGGTTACGCATGGCTTGGCAGGACGAATTCAGACAGCTGTTTCCCATCACGCGCGATAAGGCCTACGCCAACATCGCGTACACCAGCCCCTTGTCGCCGCGTGTGTCATCCGCGGTGGCGGGCTTCTTCGACAGCATCACGCATGCGCGCAGCGACAAGCCGCAATGGCTGCGCGATGCCGACGCCCTGCGCGTGCGGCTTGCCCGGCTGATCGGCGGCGACGCGCGCCGGCTGGCGTTCACCAAGAACACCACCGAAGGGTTGAACACGGTCGCGCAGGGGCTGGCCTGGAAGGAGGGCGACAACCTCATCGTCGACGATCAGGAACATCCCTCGAACGCCTTGCCGTGGCTCAATCTGCGCCGGCGCGGCGTACAGGTGCGCGTGGCGCAGGCGCGCGCGCATCGCTTCACGGTCGATGACCTCTGGCAGCACGTGGACGCCCGCACGCGTTTGATCGCGGTGTCGTGGGTGCAGTACGGCACGGGGCTGCGCACCGACATCCGGGAGCTGGGACGGCGCTGCGCCGAGCGCGGCATCTGGCTCGTGGTGGACGGCATCCAGGGCGCGGGCCTGTTGCGTGCGCAAGTGGACGACTGGAACGTCGACGCCTTTGCGTGCGGCGCGCACAAGGGCATGCTGGGTCCGCTGGGGGTGGGCTTGCTGCACGTGTCGCCACGGCTTCTCGATGCGCTGGACCCGTTCTACATCGGCCCGTCGGGTGTGACCACGCTGGACAAGTCCGGCCTGCAATGGCAGGCCGCGGTGTCGGACGCCAATGACGCGCGGCGGCTGGAGACCGGCAACCTGAACTATCCCGGCATCGCCGGCTGGGCGGGCGCGCTGGACCTGATCGAACAGGCGGGGCGTGAGCGCATCGAGTCCTGGGTGCTGGAACTGTCGCAGGCGCTGAGCGATGGACTGCGCAGCCTGGGCGCGCAAGTCGTGTCGCCGCCGGGCGATGACGTGCGCAGCACCACCACGGCGCTGCGCGTGGCTGATCCTGCGGCCGCGCTGGCGCATTTGACGCAGGCCGGTGTCGTGGCAAGCATCGTGGAGTATGGTTACGTGCGCCTGTCCGTGGGCGCCTATAACAACCATGAAGACATCGAACGCATTTTGCGCGCCGCGCGCGCGTTTGCGGCCTGATCTGAATTTTCAATCAAGTATTGACCGGAGAGACTGATGACTGAAGCGAAGAAGCCCAACTGGCGCCTGGAAACCGTGGCCGTTCATGGCGGCTACCGCCCCGATCCGACCACACGCGCGGTGGCGGTGCCCATCTACCAAACGGTGGCCTACGCGTTTGATGACACGCAGCACGGCGCGGACCTCTTCGATCTGAAGGTCGCGGGCAACATCTACACCCGCATCATGAATCCGACCACCGACGTGCTGGAGCAGCGCGTGGCGGCCCTGGAAGGCGGCATCGCCGCGCTGGCGCTGGCGTCGGGCCAGGCCGCCGTCACGTACGCGATCCTCACCATCGCCGAAGCGGGCGACAGCATCATTTCGTCCAGCACGCTGTACGGCGGCACCTACAACCTGTTCGCGCACACACTGCCGCAATACGGCATCACCACGCGTTTCGCCGACCCGTCCGATCTGGCCGCCTTCGAGGCGCAGATCGACGACCGCACCAAGGCCATCTTCGCGGAGTCGGTCGGCAATCCGCTGGGCAACATCACCGACATCGGCGCGTTGGCCGAGATCGCGCATCGCCACGGCCTGCCGCTGATCGTCGATAACACCGTGCCGTCGCCGTACCTGCTGCGCCCCATCGAGCACGGCGCCGACATCGTGGTGCAGTCGCTGACCAAGTATCTGGGCGGACACGGCACCAGCCTGGGCGGCGCCATCATCGACTCGGGCAAGTTCCCGTGGGCCGAGCACAAGGCCCGCTTCAAGCGGCTGAATGAGCCGGACGTCAGCTACCACGGCGTGGTCTATACCGAAGCCTTCGGTCCGGCCGCGTATATCGGCCGTGCCCGCGTGGTGCCGCTGCGCAACACCGGCGCGGCGATCTCGCCGTTCAATTCGTTCCAGATCCTGCAAGGCATCGAGACGCTGGCGCTGCGCGTGGACCGCATCGTGGAAAACGCAGTCAAGATCGCCAGCTACCTGCGCGAGCATCCGAAGGTGGAATGGGTGAATTACGCGGGTCTGCCGAATCATCCGGACCATGCGCTGGCCAAGAAGTACCTGGGCGGCAAGGTGCCGGGACTCTTTACATTCGGCGTGAAGGGTGGCCGCGACGCCGGCGCGCGCTTCCAGGACGCGCTGCAGCTCTTCACGCGCCTGGTCAACATCGGCGACTCCAAGTCGCTGGCGACGCACCCGGCATCCACCACGCATCGCCAGTTGAACGCCGAAGAACTGAAGAAGGCCGGCGTGCGCGAGGAAACCGTGCGCCTGTCCATCGGCATCGAGCACATCGACGACCTGATCGCCGATCTGGAACAGGCGCTGGCACAGGTGTAAGCGCGCGGGCCGACGGCCGCACCGGGCTGGAATCCGATCAGACCGATGCGGGCCGGCACCGTCGCAAGGCGGACGGCGCCATGCCTTCCGTGCGCTGGAACACCCGGCTGAAGGCGGCCTGGGACTGATAACCCACGCGTTCGGCGGCCTCCTGGATGCCCATGCCCTGATCCAGAAGCCGCCGCGCCACGCGCATGCGCAGCATCTGCAATAGCTGCGCGGGTGTGGTGCCGCTTTGCAGCGTGAAGCGGCGGTGGAAGGTGGCTTTGGACATGTGGACGCGGTCTGCCATGTCCTGCATGCTCCAGGGCGCGGCGGGCTCGGCCAGTATCGCCTGCAGCAGTCCGGCCATTGCCGGATCGCGCGCCAGCACGAAAAGGCCGTGCGCCTGGCGGTCCTGAATCGCCAGGTGGCGCAGCATGAAGAAGATCAGCAGATCTGTCAGGCGCTCCAGCACGACGGGCGAGGCGGAGGGCGCCCGTGTGGTTTCGTCCAGGATCAGGTCGAAAACACCGCGCGCGGCGCGAAAGCGGTCGTCGTCCGCGCGCAGCAGCAGGTAGTCGGGCAGGGTGTCGGCCAGCAAATCGGCGAGCCCTGGGCGAAACTGAAAGAACCCGCAGGCAAGGCCCGTGCCGTCAGGCTGACGCGGTGATAGCGGCTGCATCGGGCCGCATGCGGCGCCGGTGCTGGCGGACGGCTGCAGGGGCGTCAATACATGGGCGATGTCGCGCAGGAAAAAGATGCCGTCGCCGGCCGCCAGTGTGTACGACTCCTGGCGCGATGCAATGTCTGCGCGGCAACGGCCGTGCAGGATCAGGTGAAAACTGGCGCGGGCCCGCCCGCTGGTGCTGGCGGTCCAGTTGCCGCAGTATTGGCCCAGATGATAAAGACTGGATTGCACCTCCAGGCTGGACAGCAGCACGGCGTCCACGGCGGCTTGATCGGTGAGGGCGGAATCGAGGGTCAAGGTGGAGTTCGGTTATAAGCGCATAGCTGAAAGTCGATAAGATCTAGCATCAAGTTGCGATCCTCGTGCATTGTCGCTTGCGGTGCGCTGCACGCAAAATGGTGTTTTCAATCGATAGCCCAATGGAGAACTTCATGGCCCGTCTGACCGTGCACACCGCGCAAAGCGCGCCCGAACCCACTCAGGCGGCGTTGGCCGCAGCCGAGAAGGGCGCGGGGTATCTGTCCAACCTGCTTGGCGTGCTGGCCAGCGCGCCCGCCGCGCTCGAGGCCTATCAGACGCTGTCGCAGATCAATGCGCGCGCCGGCCTGACGCTGCAGGAGCGCGAGGTCGTGCAACTGGTTGCGGGCACGTTGCACGGCTGCACCTTCTGCGTGGCGGGCCACACCGCACTGGCGCGCAATAAGGCCAAGCTGTCTCCTGAAGTCGTGGATGCGCTGCGCGCGCAGGGCACGCTGCCCGACGCGCGCTTGCAGGCGCTGGCGGCATTTACGCAAGCCGTGATCCGCACGCGCGGCCGGGTCGACGACGCGGACCTCAAGGCCTTGCGGGATGCGGGCTTTACCGAGGGCAATGCGCTCGAGGTGATTCTGGGCGTGGGCCTGGCCACTATCTGCAACTTTGCCAACAACCTGGCGCAGACCCCCTTGAACGAACAACTGAGCGAATACGCCTGGAGCGGCGCCAAATGACGGCGCAGACCGCGACCCGGCATCCTGACCCCACGGACCTGGCCGGCGGCGCGATCCTGCCGCAGGACCTGCGGGATTGGCTCACACAACATGCCGAGGCGCTGGACGAGGGCACCCTTGACGCCGCCACAGTGTTGCCGCGGCTGGCGTCGGCGGGGCTGTTCCGCATCGGCGTTCCCGAGGCGCAGGGCGGCCTGGCCGGCACCGATACCGGCGACGCGATCGAGGCGGTGTCGCAGGTGGCCGAACTGTCGGTCGCCAGCGCGTTCGTCGCGTGGGGCCAGCGCGTGTTCATCGAATACCTGCTGACCAGTCCCAATGCGGCGCTGGCCGAGCGCTGGCTCGCGCCGTTGCTTGCCGGTGAACTGGCGGGCGCCACCGCGCTGTCCAACGCCATGAAGTTCCTGAGCGGCATCGAGTCGCTGCAGATCGCGGCACGCGATGTCGACGGACAGTGGACGCTGGACGGCCGCATGCCTTGGGTGACGAATCTGCGGCCGCAGGGCTTTCTCGTCGCGGCGGCCGTCACTGCGCCCGACGGCACGCCCGCGGTCGTCGCGCTGCCTCACGATATTGCCGGACTGGAACGCAGCGCGGACCTGTCGCTGCTGGCGCTGCAGTCCAGCAACACCGCTGCGCTGGACGTGCGTGGCGTGCGCGTCGGTCCTGAATGGCTGATCCACGCCGACGCGCGGCAGTACCTGCCGGGCGCGCGTCCGGCGTTCGCCGGCCTGCAATGCAGCTTGTCGATCGGCCTGGCTCGCCGGGCTTTGCAGGCGGCCGGGCAAGCCGGGCAGGGCCAGGCGTCGCGCGGCATCCTGGGCCAACCGTTGCAGGCGCTGTCCGAGCAGCTCCAGGACCTGACGGCCAGCCTCATCGCAGGCGTGCGCAGTCAGCGTTTTGTAGCCGAACCGTGGGCATTGTTCGAAATCCGCATTGCGCTTGCAGAAGTGGCGAACGCGGCGGTGCAGCTTGAACTGCAAGCCAGCGGCGGCGCGGCCTACCTGAAGCCCGGTGGCGCCGGCTTTGCGCGGCGCTGGCGCGAAGCGGCGTTCCTGCCCATCGTGACGCCGAGCCTGGTGCAGTTGAAGACCGAACTGGCCAAGCGCCAGGCCCGGCTCGCCGCGCAGGCCGCCTCATGACGACGGTGCCGCTGCCGGTGCTGCAGGCGCGGGGCTTGTCGCTACGCTACCCCGGCGCGGACGG
>NZ_DIEJ01000040.1:0-6609 GCF_002418565.1 Achromobacter sp. UBA5777
GCCGCAGGATCGCCTGCCGCAAGGGCGCCTGCCCAAGGGGCGCCGGCCGCCGGAACGGGCGCGGAAAAAGCGCCCGCAGCAGCGACACCCAATACGGGTTCGCCTGTCGCACCCGCCACGCCGCCCGCGCCGCAATCCGGCAACTAACGCCCCGCACCCCGGCGCGACCGCCGCCCAGTTTGCCGTAACGCAAACTGCCTGCGCAGACGCGCCGCACGGGTCTTCCGGCGAGCGGCGATAATGCCGCGCATGACATATCAATTCCTCAAGATGGCCCACGTCGCGGCCGCGGTCGCGTGGCTTTGCGGCTCGCTCTTCGTTGCCCTGCTTCTTCTGACCTCGCAGCCGCAGGAAGGCGAAGATGCGCCGAAGGAACGCAAGATGCTCCACGCGCTGCGCCGCTGGACGCTCTACGTCACCACGCCCGCCATGGTCATCACCTGGCTCATCGGCCTGCATCTGGCCATGACGTTCGGGTGGTTCGCGATGAATTGGATCTGGATCAAGGTGGCCTTTGCGCTGAGCCTGTCGGGGTTGCTCGGCATGCAAAGCGCATCGCTGCGGCGCATGGCCGGCGGCAGCGGCAAGCGGCCGCCCCTGATCGATCTGCAGGCGCCTTATGTCGTGCTGGCGGCAACGGCCATCGTGACGCTTGCGGTGGTCAAGCCGTTCTGATCGACCCGGCCTGATCGACCCGGCCTCACTGCGCGTTCGGCACCGCACCGGCGCGCCATATGCCAACGCGCCATATCCAAAAAACCCCGTAATAACGACTCAACCAACTATTCGTTCGCGCGCATAAGCCCCGTCCCTAGAATCGTCTCTCTCATAACTGCGTTGACTTAGAGGCGATTCCATCATGACTATCCGTATTCTTGCCGCCGGGGCTTCCGCGGATGCAGGCGTTTCCCAAGCGGCGCAGCAATCGCGCATGGCATGGACGCCGCTGTTCAAGCGCCTCTTGGCCGCCGTGCTGGCCTCGGCCGCCATGTTCCATGGCCCGGCGTTCTCGGCAGACCCGAAGCCGCTCAAGGTGGGTGTGCGCGGCGGCGTGGACGAGCAGATCTGGGAAGTGGTGACGCAGGTGGCCAAGAAGAACGGCCTGGCCGTTGAGCCCGTCGTCATCACCGGCACCGCCAGCCCGAACGAGGCGCTGAACAACGGCGACCTGCAAGCCAACGCCTTCCAGCACATTCCCTTCCTGAACGACCAGATCAAGCAGCGCGGCTACAAGCTGGTGCCGGTCGCCAACACGCTGATCTCGCCCATCGCGTTCTATTCCAAGAAGTACAAGTCGCTCAAGGACTTGCCGGATGGCGCGAAGGTCGGCATCCCCAATGACCCCAGCAACCAGACGCGCGCGCTGGTCATCCTGCGCGACCAAGGGCTGATCACGCTGAAAGACGGTTTCGACCCGGCCACCGGCACCGCCACGCTGGCCGACGTGACGTCCAATCCCAAGAAGCTCAACTTCGTGGAAAGCGCATCGGTCGTGCTGGCGCGCTCGCTGCCCGACGTGGACACCGCGGCCATCGTCAACAGCTTTGCATACCAGGCCGGGCTGATCGCCACGCGCGACGGCATCGCGGTCGAGAAGAAAGAAAACAATCCGTACGTGAACATCATCGTCGTGCGCGAGAAGGACAAGGACGCGCCGTGGGTGCCCGCGCTGGTCAAGGCGTATCACTCGGAAGAGGTGCGCCAGTTCATCCTGACCAAGTTCGAAGGTTCGGTGATTCCGGTCTTCTAAGCCAAGATGCAACGCGAACTTTCCCTGGCCGCGGACGCGGCCGGCGCAGCGCCATCGCCGGCGCGCGACGCGCACATCGTGTTCGAAAGCCTGCAAAAGCAATACCAGGGCTCGGCAGGCCCCGTCGCGGCGCTGTCGGACGTGTCGTTTTCGATTGCGCGCGGCGAGGTCTTCGGCATCATCGGCCGCAGCGGCGCGGGCAAGTCGACGCTGCTGCGCTCGATCAACGTGCTGGAACGGCCCAGCGCCGGCCGCGTGCGGGTGGACGGCGTGGACGTGGGCAGCCTGGACGAGGATGCGCTTGTCGGCTTGCGCCGCCGCATCGGCATGATCTTCCAGCACTTCAACCTGCTGTCCGCCAAGACGGTGGCCGAGAACGTCGCGCTGCCGCTACGCGTGGCCGGCGTGAAGCCCGCCGCGGCGCGGGCGCGGGTGGAAGCGCTGCTTGAGATGGTGGGCCTGCGGGACAAGGCCGATGTGTATCCGTCCAAGCTGTCCGGCGGCCAGAAGCAGCGCGTGGGCATTGCGCGGGCGCTGGTCCACGAACCCGAGATCCTGTTGTGCGACGAGGCGACCTCCGCGCTGGATCCCGAAACCACGCAGTCGATCCTGGGCCTGCTGCTGGACATCAACCGCAAGCTGGGCCTGACTGTCGTGCTGATCACGCACGACATGGCCGTGATCCGCGAGGTCTGCCACAACGTGCTGGTGCTGGACGGCGGCCGCAACGTCGAACTGGGCGAAGTGTGGCGCGTGTTCGGCAACCCCCAGGCCGACGCCACGCGCGCACTGCTGCGGCCGTTGCAACACGACCTGCCCGCGGACCTGTCGGCCAAGCTGGTGCCTGACCTGCAAGGACGCCCCGGCGTCGCGGTGCTGCGCCTGCGCTTCACCGGACAGGACCGGCCGGAGGGTGTGTCGCTTGAGGCGCTGGCGGCAATGGGGCCGGGCGCCACGCTGCTGCACGGCGGACTGGACCGGCTGCGCGGCCATGCGCAGGGCACTCTGCTGGTGTCGCTGCCCGCGCACGCTTTACAGGAAGAGGCCGCGCGCGCCGCGCTCGTGGCCGATCAGATCAAGGTGCTGGGCTATGTCGCTACCGATGCTTGACAAGTACCTGCAGGCATTCCTGCAGACCCTGACGATGGTGAGCATTTCCGCCGCCATCGCCATCGCGACCGGCCTGGCGCTGGCCGTGGTGCTGACCATCACTGCGCCCGGCAATCTCTACCCGCGCCCGCGTTTCAACAAGGCGCTGTCGATCACGGTGAACACGTTCCGCGCCATCCCGTTCATCATCCTGCTGGTGGCGATGCTGCCGTTCACGCGCTTTCTGGTGGGCACGACGCTGGGCACATGGGCCGCGATCGTGCCGCTGTCGGCCAACCTGATTCCATTCTTTGCGCGCATTGCGCAGGTCAGCCTGAACGACGTGGACCCCGGTCTGGTCGAGGCGGCGCGCGCCATGGGCTGCCGGCGCTGGCACATCGTGCGGCACGTACTGCTGCCCGAGGCGCTGCCGGGCATCATCGGCGGCATGACGGTCAGCGTCATCGCCATGATCAACGCGTCGGCGATGGCCGGCGCGGTGGGGGCGGGCGGCCTGGGCGACCTGGCGATCCGCTACGGCTACGAGCGCTACGAGACCCGGGTAATGTTCGAGGTGATCGTCATCCTGATCGCGCTGGTGTCGATCGTGCAGTTCACCGGCGAGTGGCTGTCGCGCCGCGCCGACCACAAGCGGTGAACGATGCGTGCCGCCCGCGTGACATCATCCGGTTCAGCGCAAGGGCGCCTGCGGCATGGCGGCCAGGGACTGCGTTGCCAGTTTCTCCTGCTCGCCGGCCAGCCGGTTGACGGCGTCCTGGTGCTGATGAAAGCGCGCCAGGTCGGCGTCGCGGCCAAACATCAGCTCGTCGCGGTCCGCGTACCAGAACTGCCGGTTGTCATCGAGCAGCGTGATCATCATGCCGAACTCGTGCAGGATCTGCGTTTCCAGGTCCCAGACACGCGCCAGCTTTTCGGTGCTGGCCGCCCGCGAGTCCTGCAGCGCCTTCAGGATCTTGTCCTTTTCCGGCTCGGCAATGGTCAGCGAGCGCACCAGCGCCGGCATGCCGTTCAACACTTCCATGCTTTGTTCGCGGTACCCCGGCACGAGCTTTTCGGCCTGTTCCAGGATCAGGCGGCTTTCGATCAGGCCCGAGTCGCGCGCCAGCCGCCGGGCGTCGAACAGTTTGGGCAGACCGATTTCCTTGAGTTCCTGCAGGTAGGCGCGATGCTGTGCCAGCCGTTTGCCCGCGATGGTCTTCATGGCCCGTTCCATTTCGCCGTACGGGCCGGTGGCTTTGGGCGAGGGGTCGATGGCGGGCACGTCTTCGGGCGCTCCGCTGCCGCCGCCGGCCTGCAGGCGCAGTGCGTCGATGGCTTTGCGGATTTCGGTGTTGGCGATGTCGCGCTGGCGGTTGTCGTGATTGCGTTCGGCAAGCGGCCCGGCCACGGCGGCCAGCAGGAACACCCCCGTGCCCAGCATGATGCGCAAGCGGTTGCGCGGCGTGCGAAAGCGCTTCCAGATGGAAAAGACGCCCAGGACGACAAACGGCAGGAGGCCCAGCAGGATGGCCCCGCCGAAGGCCAGCTTGGCCACGTCCAGCATGGTGGCGGGCCGGCTGCTGTAGACCGCCCACGCCAGCACCCCGGAATAGACCAGACAGGTGGCGGCCTTGAGCAGCCAGCCGGGTTGGGGCGGTGTCGCGGGGGGAACCGCCGGGCCGGCGGCCGTGGCGGGCGCTTGCGGGTCGTTCATGTCGCGCGCGAAAACGGGGATACGGCGTTTGACTGTAAAGACTCGCTTCGGCCCCGTCAATGCCGCGGGCTGGCGGCAATTTCCGATTTCCAGGCAGGCGCGATGCGCCCCTGCACCCACCCATGACAGGAGTGAACACCATGACCGACCACGCGCAGCAGGGTTTTGCCACCCGCGCCATCCACCTGGGCTACGACCCGCTGGACGAACAGGGCGCGCTGTCGCCGCCGCTGTATCTGACGTCCACCTACACGCAGGACAGCATCGAGGCCTTCGACCGGATCCGGCTCGGCGAAGCCCAAGGCTATGTCTACGGCCGGACGCGTAATCCGACGCAGGCGCTGCTGGAAGAGCGGCTGGCATCGCTGGAAGGGGCAGAGGCCGGCGTGGTGACGGCGTCGGGCATGGCGGCCATTTCGGCCACCCTGTTCTCGCTGCTGCAAAGCGGGGACGAGATCGTGGTCGACCAGATCGTCTACGGCACGGCCTTCACGCTGTTCACGCAGGGGCTGTCCCGATTCGGCGTGCGCGCCGTATTCGCGGATTTCACCCAGCCGCAGTCCGTGGCCGCGGCCATCGGCCCCAAGACCCGGGCGGTGTACTTCGAGACCCCCGCCAATCCGAATCTGCGCCTGGTGGACATTGCGGCCATCTCAGCCGTCGCGCGTGGCAAGGGGCTGCTCACCATCGTCGACAACACCTTTGCCACGCCAGTGCTGCAGCGGCCGCTTGAGCACGGTGCGGACATCGTGCTGCATTCGGCCACCAAGTACCTGGGCGGGCACGGCGACCTGCTGGCGGGCGCGGTGGTGGGCCGCAAGCAGCACATCGACGCCATCCGGCTGCAAGGCCTGCGCTATTTCACGGGTGCGACGCTGTCGCCGTTCACGGCGTTTCTGGTGCTGCGCGGGATCAAGACGCTGGAGCTGCGTGTGCAGCGCCATAGCGAGTCCGCGCTGAAGGTGGCCAAGCTGCTGCGCGAGCATCCGGCGGTGGCCGACGTGTTCTATCCGGGCCTGGCCGGCACGGCAGGCGCCGACATTGCGCAGCGCCAGCAGGCGGCGGGCGGCGGATTGGTGGCCTTCGAGCTGAAGGGGGGGCTTGCGGCCGGAAAGACGCTGTTGAACAGCCTGAAGCTGGCGCGCATCGCGGTCAGCCTGGGCGATCCCGAGACGCTGATACAGCATCCGGCATCGATGACGCATGCCAGCTACTCGGCCGAAGACCGCGAGCGCTATGGGCTGTCGGAAGGCCTGCTGCGGCTGTCGGTCGGGCTGGAAACGCCGGCGGACATCCTGGCCGATCTCAAGCAGGGGCTGGATCGCGTGTAGCCGGGCCTGGCATCGGATCTGCCGTTGAGGGCAGCGATCAGCAAGACGCAAAAGGCGGCAATTACGACGTTGATGGGGCGGCGATTACGGCGGCGATCAGGACGGTGATGACGGCTGTTCCTCGGAAACGTCGCGCCTCCATGCCACCCACTCGCCTTCGCCTTCGAAATGACGCAGGCCGCGCGCGGCGGTCGCCAGACCCTCCCGCAGCTCGTCCATGTCGAGTCCCGGCATGTTGCGAAGCAGGGCGGGCGGCAAGTCGTTGATATCCAGCACGCGTTCGTCGAACTCCATCCGCATCAGCCCGCCGTCGTCGTTGGCCACGCGGACAAACCACAGGCTTTCCATGTAGTCGCCGAACCAGGGATCCGGGTAGATCGCCTGGGTGAACGCGAAGCCGAACTCATGCACGTCGCGCCAGGGCCAGAACTGCTGCAGCCCCATGGCGCGCGCCAGGTCGCCGGATCGCGTGAGGCCGGCGTCATCAAAGCGCACGATTTCCTGCAAGGGATCTTCGGCCGCCGGCGGACCGGCAAACCATCGCTTGATGCGTGACCACATGGCGTCGCGGATGAGGGGATGAGGGACGTGCAGTGTAATGGGGCCGGGTTCGTGAAAAAATGTTACAACCGTTGATTCCCATCAAGCCCGCGCGCCGTGGCGCAAGTTAGGGTTTGATGTTTGCGCAGCAAGGACAGGACCAATGACCGACAAGACATCGCCAG
>NZ_DIEJ01000007.1:0-10411 GCF_002418565.1 Achromobacter sp. UBA5777
GTCGTGCTGCGCCTTGCTGACGCGCGCGTCCGGGTCCAGCACGTAGTCCGAGGCCGACGCGGCGACGGGCGCTGCCGCAGCACCGGCGGGCAAGGCCGGGTAATCGCCGCCGACGTCCGTGTCGCTGTCGGTGTCCGACAGGCCGACGGCATAGCCGCCTTCGGCGTCCACGCGGTAGGGATCCGAACCCGTGTCCGCGGCGGGAAGCGCTGCGTCCGAGGCCAGCACGGGCAGAGCCATGCTGGCGGCCGTCGCCAGGCGCCAGTGGCGCACGGCGTCGACCGGGCGATCCAGGCGATCGTAGAGGCTGCCCAGCAATGCATGCGTCTGCGCATCGCTGCGACGCGCGAGGCTGCGCAGCAGGTAGCGTTCGGCCTGGCCCCACAGTTGGCCGTTCAGGCACAGCATGCCCAGCGCAGTCAGCAGGTCGGGATCGGTAGGACGTTGATGCAGCCAGGTCTCGGCCTTGGCCAGGCGGCGCGACACGTGTTCGGCGTCGCAGCGCGCGTAGGCCGCCACCAGGGCGGGATTGAACTTGACGGCGATGGCCGACTCCAGCACACGGGCAGCTTCGTTGGGCTCACCGGCGGCTTCGAAGGCCGCCGCGCCCGCCAGCGCGATTTCAGGCAGCAGGCGCTCTTCGGCCTTGAGGTCTTTCCAGATGGGGCGCCAGGCATCCTGGCCTGCCGCAGCCCGCAGGCGAGCGGCGCCGGCCGCGTCGATCAGCACGTCGGCTTCCGGGCGGCCCAATGCATTGCGGCGCAGAAGACCGCGCGCCAGCGTGAAAACCTGCTCCTGGTGGTTCAAGGCCGTATGTGCGCGCAGCAGCAGGCGCATGGTATGCAGATGGCGCGCGCCACCGTCGGCCAGCGGCCCCAGCACGGTCAAGGCCCGCTCGGCGCGGCCCTGATCCAGCAGCATGTCGGCGGAAACCGTGGCCGTGGCTTCGAGCAGGCCGGGATCCGTGCCGGCCTGTTCCTGCGCGTTGGCAAGCAGGCGATCGCGCCGGTCGAATTCACCGAGGCCGTGCGCGGCACGGGCCGCCGACAGCGCGGCCAGGACGCGGCGCGTGCGGACCTTGGTCTGGTCCAGAAGCTTCGTCAGGTCTTTCTCGGCATGGGAATAGCGGCCTTCAAGAAGCCCGATCCAGCCGCGTTCCAGCAATTCGTGGTCGCGCGCCTGGGCGCGCTTGCCGCGCCAGGCCCGGACGCGATCGGGAATGGCGAGCAACCAAGCCAGCAGGCGCAGACCGACATACAGGATGATGAACGTCGCGACGATGAGCAGGACGGCCAGCGTCAGCGACATCTCGATGCGCCACGGCCACACCAGAAGCAGCACGTTGCCCGAGTGCGAGCGCAGAACCACCGCCAGGGCGACGGCGACGACGGCGAGCAGCAGGGTCCAGAACCAGGTACGCATGAGCTCAGTCCTGCTCGCTGGTCTTGAAGCCCGCGGCGCGCAGGGCCGCGACGGCATTCAGGCTGTCCGCCACGTCCGGCATGCGCACGGCGATGTCGGTCTGGGCCAGTTCGCGCGCAAGGGTTTGCGCGGCGACGGTGTCGGGCGACCGGCCATCAAAGTATTTGGAAAGCGTCGAACCGACGTTGTCGAGCTCGCTCTTCCAGACGGACGGCTGGCGCATCAGCATGGCCAATTGCGCCGTCAGCAGCCGCTGGCGCAGCGTGCCGCGCACCTGATCGGCTTGCTCGGGCGACAACAGCAGCGCGGCAGGTTCGTCCACGCGCTGGATGGTGATGAGTCCGCCAAGTTCATGGGCCAGCGCGGAGCCCGCGCGGCCGGGCCACGAGGCAACTTCGGCGCGCCAGCGTTGCCACCACGGGGCGTCGGCGGGGAGACCAGCCTGCGGATCGATCGTGGGGGCCGGCGCGGGCGGCTGGGCCTGCCCGACAGGCGCCACGCCGGGTGATACAGTGTCGGGCACCAGCAGCGGCGCCTTGCCGATCAGCGCAACCAGGCGCTCGATGCGGCCGGACTGGGCGGGGATGTCGACGGTGGACACGGCGCGCAGGCGGTCCAGGTCGCCGTTGATGGACTGCTGCAGGCTGGAAAAACGCGGACGGTCGGCGCGCGCCAGACGCGATTGGGCGGTTTCCAGCGCAACGATCGCGTTGGAGACATTGCCCGCCAGGCGCAATTGCTGGTTGGCGATCGTCAGCAGGCGCTCGACGTCGTTGGCCAGCAATTCGTCGCTGGCGCTGTCGTTGAAGTTCTGCCAGGCCTGCTGCAGGGCGTTGTACTGGCTTTGCGTCTCGCGCAGCGTGTCTTCGAGTTCGGCGACGCGGCCGGACTGCGCCTGCGCCAGCGCGAGGGCTTCGCGGGTGTCCTTGCGGGCTTGTGCGACGTCGGCGCCGAGCGTGTCCAGGCGCGTCGCGACTTCGCGGCCGGCGGAGACGAACTGGGTGCGTTGCTTCCACAGCGCATAACCCAGGCCAACGGCCAGCAGGATGACGATTATCAGGGCGGTGACCAAGGGGCCACTGCCGCGCTTGGCCGGACGGGCCTTGACGGAGTCGGCCGGGGCCGATGCGGACGCACTTGCGTCCGGGGCGGCCGGATGAACGGCCGAATCGGTAGCGGGAGTCTTATCTGTCATGACGCGATTGTATTCGGTGTCAGTCCGAACCAACGAATCAAGCAGCAACAAAAGCCTGGAATATCGACTCGTCGTTCGGCACGCAGATTTTTACCATCGCCGCTCCGGACGCGCCATGACAGGACGGTGGCAGGCGACGCACCAGCGAGGGGTGCGTGATGACGAAGCGGCACCGCTGCCACCAGTCAGTCAGACCTGCTGCGTTGAGCTGACCTTGTACGGCATCTGCGCCCTCCCCGCTGGTGAGCAGCCAGGTGGCAGAGACGCCCGCTTCGGCCCAGCGCCGCAGTGCGCCAAGCTGGTCAGGGGACCAGTCAGCCGCGCGCCGCTGGTAGGCGGCGTGACGCATTACGTGGACGCCATGCGCCTCGAGTTTGTCGCCGAGCCAGTCGCGCCCCTGGGTGCCACGCACCACCAGCACGCGCGCGGGCAGATTAGGCCGGGCCTCGAGCCCCCGCCACAGCGCCTCGGAATCGTGGGTGGCCGCGGAATCGTCCGGATGCAGAACTGTTGTATTCGCGCCAAAAAAGCCCGTCTCGCGCAGCGCCTGCGCGCTGGCGGGCCCGACCGTGGCCGCAGCCACGCCCGCAGGCCAGCCGGCGGCGCCATCGGCCTGGGAAAGCTGGTTCAGGTACTGGCGAGCGGCATTGCCGATGACGAACACGACGAGGTCGAAAGCCGAAGGCCGGGGCAGGTCTTCGGATGCGACGGAGATGGGATGGATTTCAAGCGCCGGCAGGATGCAAGGCTGCCAACCGGCGTCCTGCAGACGGCCGGCCAGCGCTTCGTTGCGCCCTGCGGGCCGCGTCAGGATGGCGATGCGCGGCCCTTCGGCGGCTGCAAACGCCGGATCCATCAGTGCGGCTCGTTGTGCAGGAGTTCGCGGAGGATCGCCGCGGCGCCTGCGTCCAGCAATTCGGAGGCGGCGGCTTCGCCAATGGCTTCGGCCTGGTCCACCGGACCGGTGTGCGCGGCGTGAACGATGCGGGTGCCGTCGGGCGACGCAACCAGCGCGCGCAGCGACAGGGTGTCGCCGGCAATCTGGGCAAACGCGGCCAGGGGAACCTGACAGGAGCCGCCCAACTTGCGCGACACGGCGCGCTCCGCGAGCACGCAGGCGGTGGTGTCTGCGCTGACCAGCGGCGCGAGCCACGCACGCATGTCGTCGCGATCGTCGCGGATTTCAATACCGAGCGCGCCCTGCCCTGCTGCCGGCAGGCTGTCGGCGGGATCGAGCAGACTGCGGATGCGCTCGCCCAAGCCAAGACGTTCCAGGCCCGCCGCCGCCAGCACGATGGCGTCGTAGTCGCCTTTGTCGAGCTTGCCGAGGCGCGTATCCAGGTTGCCGCGCAGGGGCTTGACCACCAGAGCGGGAAACCGGGAACGGATCTGGGATTCGCGGCGCAGACTGGACGTGCCGACCACGGCGCCCGCGGGCAAGTCCGCCAGCGAGGCATATCGGTTGGACACGAAGGCATCGCGCGGATCCGCGCGATCGAGGACGGCGCAAAGCTCGAACGGGGCCTGCAGATCCACCGGCACGTCCTTGAGGGAGTGGACAGCGAGATCGGCGCGCCCGTCGAGCAGCGCGTTTTCGAGCTCCTTGACGAACAGCCCCTTGCCGCCCACCTTGGACAGCGTGCGGTCGAGGATCTGGTCGCCTCGGGTCGTCAGGGTAAGAAGTTCAACTGCGCACGCTGGGTACAGCGTGCGCAGTCGATCGCGCACATGCTCGGCTTGCCACAGGGCAAGCCGGCTGGCGCGGGTCGCAATGACCAGACGTTGCGGCAGAGACACGTGATGCCATCAAACGAAGTTGGAGACGATGATCGTCGCGACTACGCCGAGGATGGCCAGCACGAACAGACCCTGAAGAAGGCTCAGGCCCGATTCGGATTGCTGGGGATCGGTGGATCTACGCAGACTCATGTGCTGATTCCTTGGAAGCGTTCTTGCGGCTTGCAAGCCACCGTCCAAGGACAACAACGAGCAAGGCGCCAATAATTTCAGCGGCGATTTTAACCGTAGTCGGCTGAACGCCAAATTGACGCTCGACAATAACGTCGGTAACCAGCATGCCACCGGCGATCCAGCCCAGCAGGCCCGCGCCGAAGGTGACGACCAGCGGATAGCGGTCGATAAGCTTGAGCACCAGCGTGCTGCCCCAGATGATGATCGGCACACTGACGACCAGACCGAAGATGACCAGACCCAGTTGATGGTCGGCATGCGCGTTCTGCGCAGCACCGGCAATGGCGATCACGTTGTCCAGGCTCATCACGAAGTCAGCAATGATGATGGTCTTGATCGCGGCAACGATGGATGTGCCACCCTTGATGTCGCCATGCGCATCGTCTTCGGGAATCAGGAGCTTGACGCCGATCCAGACGAGCAGCACGCCGCCCACGACCTTCAGGAACGGGATGTTCAAAAGCTGCATCGCAAAGGCGATCAGCACGACACGCAGAATGATTGCGCCCGCGGTGCCCCACAAGATGCCTTGCATCCGTTGCTTGGGCGCCAGATTGCGACACGCCAACGCGATCACGACAGCGTTGTCGCCGCCGAGCAGGATGTCGATAAGAATGATTTGAAATACCGCTGCCCAACTCAGCGTCTGAAAAAACTCAAGCACTTTGAACCCCCGAAGGCATTTATTAAAAGAATGGCCGGTCCCGGCCCGGCCGCCCTGCCGCGCCTTCGCGCGGCAGGTTGATGCAGAAAAACATATTATTGTAGTTCAGCTTTCAGTCAGCTTTCTGGCGCATCAGCAAAACTTTACCAATCAGCAGCACCAGCACGGCGCCCAGCGCGCCGGACATCAGTGCGAAGCTATGCTGCGTCACGCCCAGCGCCGCGTCAATACGCGCTACGGGCTCTTGCAGTGCAGGATCGCCCACCAGCAGTTCGCCCGCAATGAAGCCCAACAACGCCGCGCCGACCCAGACGATGAGCGGGAAACGTTCGATGACCTTCAAGAGCAGCGTGCTGCCAAAGATGACCAGGGGAATACTGATGGCCAGGCCGAGCACCAGCAACGTCGTATCGCCCATTGCCGCGGCGGCGACGGCCACCACGTTGTCCAGGCTCATGACCAGGTCGGCGATCATGATGGTGCGGATGGCAGTGAAAAGATTTCCCTGCGTCTTGCCGGCGCCGTCTTCTTCGCCTTCCGGCAACAGCAACGTCACGCCGATGTAGACCAGAAGCAGTGCACCGATCAGCTTGAGCCACGGCAGGAGCAGCAACTTGGCCGCCACGAGCGTCAGCACGATACGCATGATGATCGCAGCGGCGGAACCGACCACGATCGCTTTTTTCTGTTGTGCCGGAGGCAGTGAACGCGCCGCCAGCGCAATAACCACGGCGTTGTCGCCTGATAGCAGAATGTTGACCCAAATGATCTGGAGCAACGCGATCCAGAATGCCGCTGAACTGAGTTCCATGCCTCTCTTTCCTAGGTGTGATCCCCCTAGGAGAAAACCAAATTAATGGATGAATTTGAACGGAGAAACGTACTGACCGTCTTGGTGCGAGCCCGACGGCATTCTTGCTGGTACGCGCAAAATTTCTTTCATTATAGTTTCGTTCAGCTTTCCGTATGATTGCCCCGACCGCTTCCTGGACGCGGGATTACCCTAAGAAATCACCAAAAAGATGGACGAAAAAAAGCCCGCCGAAGCGGGCTTTTTTATTACGCAATGCTGAGACTTACAGCACCGACTTGAGCAGCTTGCCCATTTCGGAGGGGTTGCGCGTGGTGCGGATGCCGCAGGCTTCCATGACTTCCAGCTTGGCGTCGGCCGTGTCGGCGCCGCCGGAGATCAGCGCGCCGGCGTGGCCCATGCGCTTTCCGGGAGGGGCGGTGACGCCAGCGATGAAGCCGACGACCGGCTTCTTCATGTTGTCCTTGGCCCACTGCGCCGCGTTGACTTCGTCCGGGCCGCCGATTTCGCCGATCATGATGACGGCGTCGGTGTCGGGATCGTCATTGAACAGCTTGAGCACGTCGACGTGCTTCAGGCCGTTGATGGGGTCGCCGCCGATACCAACAGCGCTGGATTGACCCAGGCCCAGTTCGGTGACTTGCGCCACGGCTTCGTACGTCAGGGTGCCCGAACGGCTGACGATGCCGATGCGGCCTTTGCGGTGGATGTGACCGGGCATGATGCCGATCTTGATTTCGTCCGGGGTGATCAGGCCGGGGCAGTTCGGGCCCAGCAGCAGCGTCTTGCTGCCCTTGGCCTTCATGCGGTTCTTGACTTCAAGCATGTCGCGGACCGGGATGCCTTCGGTGATGCAGATGACCAGTTCGAGTTCGGCTTCGACGGCTTCCCAGATGGCGGCAGCTGCGCCCGCGGGCGGCACGTAGATGACCGACACGGTGGCGCCGGTGTCAGCCTTGGCGTCCTTGACCGACGCGAAGATCGGCACGCCTTCGAAATCTTCACCCGCCTTCTTGGGGTTCACGCCGGCCACAAAGGCGGCCTTGCCATTGGCGTACTCACGGCACATGCGGGTGTGGAACTGGCCCGTCTTGCCCGTGATGCCCTGGGTGATGACCTTGGTGTCCTTGTTGATCAGAATCGACATTGTGAATCCTTGATTTTCTCTTTACTTGACGGCGGCTACGACGCGGGTGGCAGCTTCGGCCATCGTGTCGGCGCTGATGATGGGCAGACCCGATTCAGCCAGCATCTTCTTGCCGAGCTCTTCGTTGGTGCCCTTCATGCGGACGACCAGCGGCACGTTCAGGTTGACGGCCTTGCAAGCAGCGATCACGCCTTCGGCGATGACGTCGCAGCGCATGATGCCGCCGAAGATGTTGACCAGGATGGCCTTGACGCTCTTGTTGGCCAGCATGATCTTGAAGGCTTCGGTGACCTTTTCGGCCGTGGCGCCGCCGCCGACGTCCAGGAAGTTGGCCGGCTCGCCGCCGAACAGCTTGATGGTGTCCATCGTGGCCATGGCCAGACCGGCGCCGTTCACCAGGCAGCCGATGTTGCCGTCGAGCTGGATGTAGGCCAGATCGAACTTGCTGGCTTCGATTTCAGCGGGATCTTCTTCGTCCAGGTCGCGGTAGGCGACGATTTCCGGGTGACGGAACAGGGCGTTGGAGTCGAAGTTGAACTTGGCGTCCAGGGCGATGATGTTGCCCTTGCTGTCGCGGTTCAGCGGGTTGATTTCGACCAGGGAGGCGTCGGTGTCCATGTAGCACTTGTAGAGCTTCTGGAACACGTCAACGGCCTGGGCGGTCGAGTCGGCGGGCAGGCCGATCGCGTTGGCGATCTTGGTGGCTTGCTCGGCGGACAGGCCGGTCAGCGGGTCGATGTATTCGGTGATGATCTTTTCGGGCGTGGAGTGAGCCACTTCCTCGATGTCCATGCCGCCTTCGCTGGAAGCGATGAAGGCGACATTCTGCGTGGCGCGGTCGGTGACCAGCGACACGTAGTATTCCTTCTGGATGTCGGCGCCGTCTTCGATGTACAGGCGGCGGACCTTCTGGCCTTCGGGGCCGGTCTGGTGCGTGATGAGCTGCATGCCCAGGATTTCGGAGGCCAGCTTGCGAACGTCGTCCAGCGAGCGGGCCAGCTTGACGCCGCCGCCCTTGCCGCGGCCACCCGCGTGGATTTGTGCCTTGACGACCCAAACCGGTCCACCCAGCTTTTCAGCGGCAGCCACGGCCTCGTCGACGGAAAGAGCGGGGATCCCGCGCGGCACGGGGACGCCAAATTGCTTCAGCAGTTCCTTGCCTTGATACTCGTGGATTTTCATGTGTTACCTGTCAGGACGTATGAGAAAAAGAAGGTGAATCGGAGGACGACTCGGCCGATGCCTCAGCGCTACCCCCGGTGTACCACTCGGGATAATGCTCAGCCACCACAGGGCCGCCAGTGCTGAGCGCATGGCAGCCGTCCAGTTGGAATGGACGCCGGTTCGGGTTGGGTTCCTGCCGCCGGCGGTTGGCCATGGTCTGGACCGCCGCGGTGGGAAGCACCTGCGACAGTTCGGTCATGTGCGTACAGCCTTCCACATGCCCGAACCGCTCTTTGACCTGGCGACGGAACCCCTTGAGCAGGTTCATGCCGATCAGGTCAGTGTACGCCGGCTCGATGGCCTTGCAATGCTCGCCGTAAGGCGCCGCGTCATAGACGGCCTGAGCCGCCACGATCGAGAATTGCTCGTCGATGGTGATGCGCAGGTGCATATGGTGGATGGGTTGCCCCGCCTTGAACATCTCGCCGTCGCGCTTGGGAAAATCGTACGCCTTGACGTCGATAAGCTCGGCTTCCAGGTCCCAGTTGCCGTCGTCGCGCGCGTACGACTGCACACGTATGGAACGCGTATGCAGCGGCTGACGAGGACAATCCGGCGGTGGCAAGGGCATGCGTGGGGCCTGCGGGGCAGAGACGGCCAGCGCGTAATGGTGCGCGGCAACAAAACCTTCAAAGTATAGCGCAGGCGGCCTGCCGCAATCGTATTAATTGGCCGGGGGATGGCCCGCTATCCCACACGCTGGCCTGCGCGGCGGCACCGGCCGGCGCGGGCTGGCGCCAGATCGGCCCTGGAATCGCCGTGGGCGGATGGCAAAAAACCCGGCGCGCGCGAAGGGGCACGGCCGGGTTGGCGGATGCGGCGCCCCGGCGCCTGCGCGCCGGGGACGGACCATGGCTTCAGGCTGCGTCGCGCAGCGCGCGGGCCGCCTGGACCATGCCGATCAATGCGGCCTCGGTTTCTGGCCAGGCGCGTGTCTTCAGGCCGCAATCGGGGTTCACCCACAACCGCTCCTTGGGCAGGCGGGCGGCAGCCTTGTTCATGAGGTCCACCATCCAGTCCACCTCGGGCACGTTGGGCGAGTGGATGTCATACACGCCCGGGCCGATGTCGTTCGGGTAACGGAAATCCTCGAACGCCTTGAGCAGTTCCATGTTGGAGCGCGACGTTTCGATCGTGATCACGTCGGCGTCCATGGCCGCGATGGATTCGATGATGTCGTTGAACTCCGAATAGCACATATGGGTGTGGATCTGCGTCTCGTCGCGCACGCCGGCGGTCGACAGGCGGAAGCAGTCCACGGCCCAGTCCAGGTACGCCTGCCAGTCGGCGCGGCGCAGCGGCAGGCCCTCGCGGATGGCGGGCTCGTCGATCTGGATGACGTTGATGCCGGCCGCTTCCAGATCCACGACCTCGTCGCGCAGGGCCAGCGCAAGCTGGCGGCAGGTCTGTTCGCGCGGCTGGTCATCGCGCACGAACGACCATTGCAGGATGGTGACCGGGCCGGTCAGCATGCCCTTGACCGGCTTGCCGGTCAGCGACTGCGCGTAGGACGACCAGCCCACCGTCATGGGCGCGGGGCGCGCCACGTCGCCGAAGATGATCGGCGGTTTCACGCAACGCGATCCATAGCTCTGCACCCAGCCGTTCTTGGTGAAGGCGAATCCGGCCAGCAGCTCGCCGAAATACTCCACCATGTCGTTGCGCTCGGGCTCGCCGTGCACCAGTACGTCCAGGCCCACTTTTTCCTGGAAGCGGATGACCTCCTCGATCTCCTTGCGGATGGCGGCTTCGTACGCGGAATCCGTCAGGGCGCCGGCCTTCCAGTCGCGGCGCAGCGCGCGGATTTCGGCGGTTTGCGGGAACGAGCCGATGGTCGTGGTGGGATAGGCGGGCAGCCCCAGCTGCTGCTGTTGGCGCGCGATGCGGCCGGCGAACGGCGCGCGGTCGCGCGACACGCCCGGGGCGGCAGCCATGCGCTGAGCCACGGCCGGATTGTGGATGCGCACCGAAGCGCGC
>NZ_DIEJ01000006.1:0-3254 GCF_002418565.1 Achromobacter sp. UBA5777
GCGCGCCCCAGGCCGACGCCGTGCCGGGCGCCAAAAGAACCAGCCCCGCTAGCCTCCAGGCCGGGCGTCAAAAGAACCAGCCCCAGGCCGCCACGCGCCGAACGTCAAAGAGATCAAACCCTTCGCGACAAAGCACCAATAGCCCCCAGATACTCCCCCTCCAACTGCGCCACCAGATCAGCAACCCCCAACACCTCCTGCACAGCCCCCACCCCCTGCCCAGCACTCCAAACATCCTTCCAAGCCTTAGGCCGCGAACTCTTATCCATATTCGGAGGCGGCGTCACCCCATTGCTGCCCAACACAACCGGATCCAACCCCGCCGCCAAAATACTCGCCGACAAATAATTCGCCGGCACCCCAGAAAAATAAGCCGTATAAGTCACATCCCCCGCCTGCGCCGCCAACACCATCTCCCGGTAAGCATCCCCCGCCAACGACTCCCGGGTAGCAATAAACCGAGTCCCCATATAAGCAAAATCGCACCCAAGCACCCGCGCAGCCAAAATATCCTTCCCATGGCTGATGCATCCAGATAACGCCAACGGCCCGTCATAAAAGGCCCGTATCTCATTCACCAGCGCAATCGGATTCATCTGCCCCGCATGTCCACCCGCACCGGCCGCCACCAGAATCAACCCATCGGCCCCCGCATCCAGCGCCCGCTTCGCATGCCGCACGTTCGTCACATCGTGATAGACCACCCCCCCATAGGCATGCGCCACCTTCACGACAGCCTCCGGCGCGTGCAGAGAAGTAATCAGCAACGGCACCCGCCGTTCCGCACAAATCGCCAAGTCGCCTTGCCACCGCGGATTGCTCGGATGCACGATCAGGTTTACCCCATACGGCGCCACCTTCTGCGATGGCGCCGCTAGACGCCGCGCCGCCAGTCCATCTTCGATCCGCGTGATCCACTCGTGCAACTGCTCCTGCGGCCGCGCGTTCAACGACGGAAATGTCCCGATGATCCCCGCCGCGCACTGCGCGACCACCAGTTGCGGCCCCGACACCAGGAACATCGGGGCGCCAATCACAGGCAGGCGGATCTGGTCTCGCAATGCGGACGGGGAATTCATCGTGATGCTCCGGGAAAAATCAATTGGCCTGAATATTCGCGGTCTGGATCACGTCCGACCACAACGCGTACTCGCGGTCGATCCGCGCCTGCAACGCCTTCGAATCGCCCGCGTTGATCGTGTACCCGCCTTCCGTCATCGCCTGGCGGAAAGCCGGATCCTTCGACACCTCCGACAGCGCCCGCGTCAGCCGCGCCGTCACTGCATCAGGCAGCTTCTTCGGCCCCACCAGCGCATACCAGCCCACCACCTCGTAATCCTTCATGCCGGCCTCCATCATCGTCGGCACGTCCGGCAGCTCGGGATTGCGCGTCTTCGACGTCACCGCCAGCGCCCGCGCCTTGCCGCTCTTCACGAACGGAATCGCCGTGCTCGTGATGTCGAACATGAACGTCACCTTGCCGCTCACCACGTCCATCATTGCCGGCGAATTGCCCCGATACGGCACGTGCAGCATCGACGCCTGGCTCTGCTTCTTCAGCAGTTCAGCCGAAAGATGATTCGACGCCCCGATCCCCGCCGACCCGAACGACACCGCCTCCGGATGCTCTCGCGCATAGGTGACGAGTTCGCCCACATTCTTGGCTGGAATCTGCGGCCCGATCAGCAGCACGTTCGCGTAATCCACCACCAGGCCGATCAGCGAAAAATCCGTGCGGGGGTCGAAGAGTGTGCTGCGCTGGACCAGCGGCGACATCGTCAGCGTCGGGCTGGCGGCAAAGCCCAGCATGTAGCCGTCCGGCGTCGCCTTGGCGGTCGCGTCCGACGCGATCATCCCGCTCGCGCCCGCGCGGTTCTCCACCACCACGGTCTGTCCCAGCTTGTCGCCGAGATACTTCGCAAAGACGCGCGCCGTCGTGTCCACCGGGCCGCCCGGCGCGTAGCCCACCAGCAGGCGGATGGGACGATCGGGATACGTCTGTGCGGCTGCGGTTTGCGCGCCAGCCAGCGCGGCCACGGCCGAAGCCGCGGCGATCAGGGTCTTGATGTTCACGCTCTTGTCTCCTTGTGCATAAGTGGCCGGTCGTCAGAGCGGAACAGCTATCCGCGCCTACGCCAGCCTTTCTTTCAGCGGCTGCTTCAGGATCTTGCCGCTGACGGTGGTGGGAATCGTCTCGATGGGAATGATCCGCGCCGGCCGCTTGTACGGCGCGAGCTGGGCGCGCAGGTGCAGCATCAGCAGATTGGTGTCGATCGTCGCGCCCGGCAGCGGCTCGACGAAGGCGATGACCTCTTCGTTGTGATCGGCGGTATTGCGTCCCACCACGGCCGACAGCCGCACACCGGGAAACGCGTTGATCACCGACTCGACCTCGATCGGGTAAACGTTGAAGCCCGACCGGATGATCAGGTCCTTCGACCGCCCCGAGATGAACAGCGCGCCGCTGGCGTCGACAAAGCCGATGTCGCCCGTGTTGAGCCAGCCGCCCGGCAGCAGCGCCTGCGCTGTCTGTTCCGGATTGCGGTAATAGCCCAGCATCACGCCCGGACCGCGGATCAGCAGGTCGCCGCGCGTGCCCGGCGCCGGGACCGCGTCCGGGCTGCCGATACGCAGCTCCACGCCGTCCACCGCATGGCCCGCCGAACAATCGTCACGCGGCGTGTCGATATCCGTGATGAACATCGATCCTGCGTACTCCGTGATGCCGTAGCCGTGGTGCATCGGCACGCCGAAGTAGCGTTCGGCGTCGCGCTTCTGCGTCGGATCCAGCGCCGCGCCGCCCGTGTACAGGTAGCGCAGTGCCGGCGCGCGCAGTTCCGCGCGGGGCGGCGCCACCGCCATCAGGCGGCTGAACATCGTCGGCACGCCTTGCAGGATGCTGACGCCGGGATGCGCCAGCGCCTTGAACACGTCTTCCGGATCGAAGCGGCTGCGCAGCACCAGACTGGCGCCTGCGTGCAGCGTGGCCATCAACACGGTCGCGATGCCGAAGATGTGCGACATCGGCAGCGCCGCGTAACCGATATCGTGCGGCGTCAGCCGGCGCGACGCCGCAGACACCCGCGCAAAGTGGATCAGCCCGCGATGCGGGACCATCACGCCCTTGGGCGCGCCGGTGGTGCCGGATGTGTAGATCACCGTGGCGACTTCGCCGGCCAGCTCGCCGGTTTCTGCCCGCGTCGGCTCGGCCGCGCGCGCGGCAGCGACGCCCGGTCCCCAGACGGCCGCGTCCG
>NZ_DIEJ01000286.1:0-13023 GCF_002418565.1 Achromobacter sp. UBA5777
GCGAGCGCGCGGTCGGCGGACGTCTTGGCGTCTGCCTGCGCCTCTGCCTGCGCGGCGGCGCTGTCCTGGGCCTGGCCGGTCGACAGGCGCACGCGATCTTGCGTCGGCGCCGCCGTGGCCACGCCCGAATCAGCCGGTGGGGCGACCGTGCCGGAGGCGGCGTCCTGGCCCTTGACCACCGACGGATTCGCACCTGCCGCTGCGCCCACCCGTCCGCGGTACTTCGCGTACGCCTCGGCATGCTCGTTGAAGATGCGGCGAGCTTCGGCGGGATCGATCGCGCGCACCGTGGCGGCGTCCGGAATCTTGAGCGTCTGGCCGGAACGCACCAGATTCATGTTGTTCTGAATGAAGGCCTGCGGATTGGCGCGCCACAGCGCGACCAGCATCTGATAGACCGACGCGTTCGGCACCGCATTGCGCTGGGCGATGGCAAACAGATAATCGCCCGACTTGACCGTGACCGTGCCCGACGTGCCGCCTGCACGGCCAGGGGCGCCCACGGCGGCGGGCGTGACATCTGCGCTGGTGCCGCGCAGCGGCACCAGGATGCTGACCTGCACCTGCCGTTGTCCCGAGCTGGAATTGATGTCGAGCAGCAGATCCACAGCCCCGCTCGCCGGCGCCTGCGTGGACCGCACCCGCAGATTCTTGCGCGTCGGGTCGATCCCGTCTTCGACGCGAACCACCATGCTGGCAAGCGGCACCGGCGGCTTGACGCCCGCGCGCTGCCAGGCAGCTTCGTCGGCAATGGAAACCTTGAGTGAGCTGATTTCTTCGGGCGTCAATTCCTGCAGACCCACGGTCGCCTGCAGCGGCGCGCCCGGCACGGAAACGACGCGCGAATGCCCGACGCGCATGGCCAGCGCCGACCCGCAAACGCTTGAGCCGATCGCCAGCGCAATGGCCCACTGCAGGGCTTTCAAACGGCGGGCATGCTTCACGTGGCGCGAACGCTGGGTCATAAGCTGGAATTCCGTTCTTGTAATCGAATTACGGGCCTCGGCCCATTCGCGCCATTTGCGGCGCAAAAAACAGCCTCAATTCACCCGAAAAGTGTAATGGATCAAGCGCATTTCACAAACCTGAACGGGGCACGCACGTTGGCCGGCGGGCACACCGGGGGCCTTTTGCGAATCGGGCCGCGCGCCGCGCGCAACCCGCCTGCGCCACGTTGGTGCACCCAACGCTTTCGTACGTCCCACCGCGTGCCAAAAAACAAGGGCACCCGAAGGTGCCCTGACTGCATCGTTGCGTGAATCGGGCAGCTGAAAGAGCCGCCCGCCACGGCATCAGGCTTCGTTCAGCGCGATGCGCAGCATGCGGCGCAGCGGCTCGGCAGCGCCCCACAGCAGTTGGTCGCCCACCGTGAAGGCGCCCAGGTATTGCGAACCCATCGACAGCTTGCGCAGGCGGCCAACCGGAATGTCCAGCGTGCCGGTGACGGCGACGGGCGTCAACGCGGACACGGTGGCTTCCTTGGTGTTGGGAACGACCTTGGCCCACTGCGTGCCCTGCGCGATGAGGGCTTCAATCTCGTCCAGCGGCACGTCGCGCTTGAGCTTGATGGTCAGCGCCTGGCTGTGGCAGCGCATGGCGCCGATGCGCACGCACAGGCCGTCGATCGGGGTGGGCGCCGTGCCGAAGGCGGCGCCGCGGCCCAGGATCTTGTTGGTTTCGACTTCGCCCTTCCATTCTTCCTTGGACATCCCGTTGCCCAGGTCCTTGTCGATCCAGGGAATCAGGTTGCCGCCGAGCGGCACGCCGAAGTGCTCGTGGGGCAGCGCATCGTCCTTCTGCTTGGCCAGCACGCCGCGGTCGATTTCCAGGATGGCCGAGGCCGGATCGTCCAGCAGGGACTTGACCGACTGGTTGATCTCGCCGAACTGGGTCAGCAGTTCACGCATGTGCTGCGCGCCGCCGCCGGACGCGGCCTGGTAGGTCATGGAGGTCATCCATTCCACCAGGTCGTTGTTGAACAGGCCGGCCAGGCCCATCAGCATGCAGCTGACGGTGCAGTTGCCGCCGATGAAGTTGCGCACGCCGCGCTTGAGCGCCGCGTCGATCACCGGGCGGTTGACCGGGTCCAGCACGATGATGGCGTCGTCGGCCATGCGCAGGGTGCTGGCCGCGTCGATCCAGATGCCGTTCCAGCCCGCGCCGCGCAGCTTGGGATAGACCTCGGACGTGTAGTCGCCGCCTTGCGCCGTCACGATGATCGGCAGTTTTTTCAGAGCGTCAATGTTGTAGGCGTCTTGCAGCGGACCTGCGCCAGTTGCCCAAGTGGGCGCGGCGCCGCCAGCGTTGCTGGTGGAGAAAAACACCGGTTCGATCAGTGCGAAGTCGTTCTCGTCGCGCATGCGTTGCATGAGCACCGAGCCGACCATACCGCGCCAGCCGACAAGGCCTACTGCTTGATTCATTTCAATCGCTCTTTAAAGGGGGTGACAAGATAAGGAGGGGGGAAATTTCGTGCAATTCAACAATTTATCAGAATGCACGCAGGGATGTTGCACTGCAGCTCGAAAAAAACGGGGCCGCAAGCACGGGAGGATGAATCCGGCGCATGGCGGCAACAGCGATGCATGATCCCCAAAACAGAGGGGCCACCCGCCGGGCGGCCCCTCTGTATATACGCCGCTGCGCGCTCATAACGATGCACGCGTCGGTCAGGACCGCCTCGCAGCGGTCCAACGCAAGGGATCAGCCCAGGGCCTTCAGGACGGCGTCGCCCATGCCGGCGGTGCTGACCTTCGTCGTGCCCGGTTCGAAGATGTCGGCGGTGCGCAGGCCGCTGGCCAGCACGCTGCGAACGGCCGCTTCAATGCGATCCGCCTGCGGCGCCAGGTTCAGCGAGTAGCGCAGCAGCATGGCGGCCGACAGGATCGTAGCCAGCGGGTTGGCGATGCCCTGTCCCGCGATGTCCGGCGCCGAACCGTGGCTGGGCTCGTACAGGCCCTGGCCGCTGGCATTCAACGAGGCCGAGGGCAGCATGCCGATCGAACCCGTCAGCATGGCCGCTTCATCGGAAAGGATGTCGCCGAACAGGTTGCCGGTGACGATGACGTCGAACTGGCGCGGGTTGCGCACCAGCTGCATCGCCGCGTTGTCGACGTACATGTGCGACAGCTCCACGTCCGGGTACTCGCGCGCCACTTCGATCACGATGTCGCGCCAGAACTGCGAGGTCTCGAGCACGTTGGCCTTGTCGACGCTGCACAGCTTCTTGTTGCGCTTCTGCGCCGATTCAAAGCCGATGCGCGCGATGCGGCGGACTTCGGATTCGGCGTAGCGCATGGTGTCGTAGCCTTCGCGCTCGCCGGTGAAGGCGCCGTCCGGCGACGAACGCACGCCGCGCGGCGTGCCGAAATAGATGTCGCCGGTCAGTTCGCGGATGATCAGGATGTCCAGACCGGACACGATCTCGGGCTTGAGCGACGAGGCGCTGGCCAGTTCCGGATACAGGATGGCCGGACGCAGGTTGGCGAACAGGCCCAGCGCCTTGCGCAGGCCCAGAATGGCTTGTTCGGGACGGAACTCGCGCGGCAGCGTGTCGTACTTCCAGTCGCCAACCGCGCCGAACAGCACGGCGTGCGATTCCTTGGCCAGGTTCAGCGTGGCGGGCGGCAGCGGGTGCTCGAACTTGTCGAACGCGGCGCCGCCGACCGGCTGCTCTTTGATGTCGAAGGGCACATCCAGCGCCTTCAGGACGCGCACGGCCTGTTCGACGATTTCCGGGCCGATGCCGTCACCCGGCAAGACTGCGATGTTGTGGGTCATTGAATAGCGATCCTGTGTCGATGGTTTGATCAGGCGATGGGGCGGCTTTCGAGCCACGGATGACGGGCCAGGCGCTCGGCCTCGAAGGCGCGGATCTTGTCCGAATGGCGCAGCGTCAGACCGATGTCGTCAAAGCCGTTCAAGAGGCAATACTTGCGGAAGGGTTCGATGTCGAAACCCATGGCGCGGCCGTCCGCGGCAATCACGACCTGGCGGTCCAGATCAATGTTCAGCTTGTAGTTCGGGAACGCCTTCACTTCGTCGAACAGGCGCGCCACTTCCAGCTCCGACAGCACGATCGGCAAGAGGCCGTTCTTGAAGCTGTTGTTGAAGAAGATGTCGGCGTACGACGGCGCGATGATGGCGCGGAAACCGAACTGCGTCAGCGCCCAGGGCGCGTGCTCGCGGCTGGAGCCGCAACCGAAGTTCTTGCGCGCCAGCAGCACCGAGGCGCCCTGGTAGCGCGGCTGGTTCAGCACGAAATCCGGATTGACCGGACGCTTGCTGTTGTCCATGCCCGGTTCGCCGTGATCCAGATAGCGCAGCTCGTCAAACAGATTGGGGCCAAAGCCCGTGCGCTTGATGGACTTGAGGAACTGCTTGGGGATGATGAGGTCCGTGTCGACGTTTTCGCGGTCGAGCGGCGCCACCAGGCCTTCGTGAGTGGTAAATGCTTGCATGATGTCTACTCGGTGCTTGTCGCTTAACGGAACGTGCGAACGTCGACGAAATGGCCGGCGACGGCCGCGGCGGCGGCCATGGCCGGGCTGACCAGGTGCGTGCGTCCGCCCTGCCCCTGCCGGCCCTCGAAGTTGCGGTTCGAGGTCGAGGCGCAACGTTCGCCGGGTTCGAGGCGGTCGGCGTTCATGGCCAGGCACATCGAACAGCCCGGCTCCCGCCATTCAAAGCCGGCTTCGATGAAGATCTTGTCCAGGCCTTCGCGTTCGGCCTGCTGCTTGACCAGGCCCGAGCCCGGCACCACCATCGCCTGGCGCACATTGGACGCCACGCGCTTGCCGCGCGCCACGACGGCCGCGGCGCGCAGGTCTTCGATGCGCGAATTCGTGCACGAACCGATGAACACGCGATCCACGCGGATGTCGGTCAGCGGGGTATTGGGCTTCAGGCCCATGTATTCCAGTGCGCGCTCCATGCCGCTGCGGCGCACGTCGTCTTTTTCGCGGTCGGGGTCCGGCACGCGGGAATCCACCGGCAGCACCATTTCGGGCGACGTGCCCCAGGTGACCTGCGGCTTGATGTCGCGCGCGTTGACTTCAACCACGGTGTCGAACTTGGCGCCTTCGTCGGTGTGCAGCGTGCGCCAGTATTTGACTGCCTGGTCCCAGACGACGCCGGTGGGCGCGAACGGACGGCCGCGGAAATAGTCGATGGTCTTGTCGTCGACGGCGACCATGCCGGAACGGGCGCCGGCTTCGATCGCCATGTTGCAGACGGTCATGCGGCCTTCGACGGAGAGCGCGCGAATCGTGCTGCCGGCAAATTCGATGGCGTGACCCGTGCCGCCGGCCGTGCCGATGATGCCGATGATGTGCAGCACCACGTCCTTGGCCGTACAGCCGAACGGCAGCTCGCCGTCGACCTTGATGAGCATGCTCTTGGCTTTCTTCATGAGCAGCGTCTGCGTGGCCAGCACGTGCTCGACTTCGGACGTGCCGATGCCGAAGGCCAGCGCGCCCAGTGCGCCGTGCGTGCTGGTGTGCGAGTCGCCACAGACCACGGTCATGCCCGGCAGGGTCGCGCCCTGCTCCGGTCCGATGACGTGGACGATGCCCTGGCGCAGGTCGTTCATGCGGAATTCGGTGATGCCGTACTTGCCGCAGTTGTCGTCCAGCGTGTCAACCTGCAAACGCGAGATCGGGTCGTCGATGCCCTGCGCGCGGTTCATCGTGGGCACGTTGTGGTCGGCCACGGCCAGGTTGGCGCCGGTGCGCCACGGCTTGCGGCCAGCAATCGTCAGACCCTCGAACGCCTGCGGGCTGGTGACCTCGTGCAGCAGGTGGCGGTCGATATAGAGCAGACAGGTGCCGTCTGATTCCTGGTGGACGATGTGGGCGTCCCAGAGTTTGTCGTAAAGAGTTTGGGCCATGGATGCGCTCTGCAAATAGACAATCCGGCTTGAGTCCGGCGCGATGGGTAAAACGCTTCCCTGCCGCGCCGGCTGCTGCGGCATGAAAAGGATTATGCCCAGCCACCAAACCTAGTACAAGCACACCTTATATACCAGTACTGCCACTACCACGATGGACGTATTTCAAAGGGGAGCGCGGCCGCTGTGTCAACATGTTGCATAACTGGCAGAACACGCGCCCATATTTGAGATAGATACAAATTGGTAAACAAAATAGATACAGAACTCTCAAATAGATATAATCGCCGCATGCCCCCGAAATGGGTAACTTCGAAATAATACGTAATAATCCGTATTAATAGAAATGAAAAACTTTCGGTTAGGCAATGTTCGTGCAAATTCGAAGAAGTAGTTAGATGTTGCGCGAAATTCACCTTATGGACCGCCAGCAACAATCCTCAAGAGTTAACAAATCTTGACTCGCCAAAGCTGACATTTACATACAACATGGCGGCCATTCAATCTCAACTTGACTCGCGAATAATCACTATGGCTTCGTTTTTGCTCAAAAGCACGACCTCGGTCCTTGCCCTTGCATTTGCCCCCGCCGTTTTTGCACAGTCCGCGACGCCCGTCGCTGCGGCGCCCGCCGGGCAACCGCAAGTGACGTTGAACCAGATCGTCGAGCAGACCCTGCTCAGCAATCCTGAAATCCAGGCCAAATACCACGACTTCCAGGCGTCCCTGGAAGGCCAGGCCGTCGCCCGCGCCGCCTACTTCCCGCAGATCAATGCGCAGGGGTATCTGGGCCGCGAATGGCGCAACAACGTGCCCGGCGTCGGCTCGCAGAGCTGGAACCGCCCCGGCTGGAGCGTCGAACTGCGCCAGCTGATTTTTGATGGCTTCCGCACCACCAACGACGTCAAGCAGGCCGGTTTCGACAAGCTGGCACGCTTCTATGACGTGCTGGCCACCAGCGACAACACCGCCTTCACCGCCGTGCAGGCCTATATCGACCTGCAGCGTTATCGCGATATGGAGCTGCTGGCTCGCCAGAATTACTCGCTGCACGAAAGCACCCTCAAGCAGATCGGCGAGCGCACGGAATCCGGCGTCGGCCGGCGCGTCGACCTGGAACAGGCTGGCGGCCGTCTGTCGCTGGCCCAGACCAACCTGATGACCGAAACGGCCAACCTGCTGGACGTGCAACAGCGCTTCCAGCGCGTGACTGGCGCCTTCCCGCCTGAATCGATGCTGCCGGCGCCTGACATCGCCGACAAGCTGCCCAAAGCCCCGGGCAATTTCAATGAATCGCTGCGCCGCAACCCCAGCTTCCTGTCCAAGCAGGCCAGCCTGCAGGCCGCGCAGGCGGGCGTGCAGTCGTCCAAGGGTGCGTTCTCGCCGAAGTTTGAGTTCGTCGCCAACACGGGCCGCGACCAGAATGATCCGACCCCGCAAAGCCGTGACATCCAGAGCTCCAGCGTCCAGGTCGTGATGAGCTACAACCTGTACCGCGGCGGCGCCGACTCCGCCCGCGTGCGCCAGACCGCCAACCAGTCCTATGCCGCCCGCGACATCCGCGACTACACCTGCCGCAACGTGCAGCAGGACCTGGCCGTGGCCTGGAACAACATCACCAGCCTGAGCCAGAAGCTGCCCTTCCTGCGTGACCACGAGGTGGCCACGACCAAGGTGCGTGATGCGTACGCGCAACAGTTCCAGATCGGCCAGCGCTCTCTGCTGGACCTGCTGGACACGGAAAATGAACTGTTCGAATCGCGCCGTGCGCTGACCAATGCCATTTATGATCTGCGTCTTGCGCAGTATCGCTGGCTGGCGCTGTCCCACACCCTGCTCCCGGCACTGTCGCTGCAACCCGCGCGCAATGAAATGCCCGAGGAAAACGGCAAGCTGGAAGTGTCGGACGAAGTGATCAAGCTGTGCAATTCGACCGTTCCGGACACCGCCCGACTGGCTCCGGTGCGCGTGCATTACAACGAAGGCACCCTGCCCCCCACGCTGGTGCCGGTGAACGCGCCTGCCGCCCGGCCCTGACCGGAGCAGCCGCAAGGAGGCCCAATGGCAAACAAGGGCAGTGATTTCTCGCAGTTGGACGCGGACTTTGTCCGCGTCCTTGAAGACTTAATTGACGCGTTGATCGCCAACGGCACCTTGCGGATGACAGACCTGCCTGTCCAGGCCCAGCAAAAGCTCACCCAGCGCAAGCAGCAGCGTGCGCGTCTCTCGGAACACCTCGACCTGTTGGATGACGAAGATGGACAAGTTATCTGAGAAGGCCGCCCGGGATTGGCGCGCTGATGCTCGTGCCGCGCACGACGATCCGCTGCTCGATTGCCTGGTGGAAATCACCCGTCTGCATGGCGTGACTGCCACCGCGCAGGCCTTGTCCTCGGGCCTGCCCCTCGAAGAACACCGCCTCACGCCCGCCCTGCTGCCTCGCGCGGCCGCGCGAGCGCAGCTTTCGGCACGCGTGGTCAAGCGCACGCTGGATGACATCTCGCAGGACCTCCTGCCGGCCATCCTGCTGCTCAAGGGTGAGCGCGCGTGCCTCCTGCTCAAGAAGGACGGCGGCAAGTTCGTGGTCAGCCATCCTGAATTGGGCGGCAGCTCTTTCGACATGGATCCGGCCGAACTGGCCGAGCAGTACAGCGGGCTGGTGTGCTTCGTCCGCCCGCAATTCCGTTTTGACGCCCGCGCCCCGGAAGTCGCCAAGGTGCGCGAGCGCCACTGGTTCTGGGCGGCCATCATGGAGAACCGCCGGCTGTACCGCGACGCCCTCGTCGCGGCGCTGCTGATCAACGTGTTCGCCATGGCGATGCCGCTCTTCACCATGAACGTGTATGACCGCGTGGTGCCGAACAACGCCGTCGAAACGCTGTGGGTGCTGGCCATCGGCATCACGCTGGTGGTGATCTTCAACATGATCCTGAGCACGGCTCGGTCGCATGTGGTGGACAGCGCCAGCAAACGGGTGGACATCCGGCTGTCCGCGCAGATCATGGAACGCGTGCTGGATCTGCGCCTGGAAGGCCGCCCGGTCTCGGTCGGCTCTTTTGCCGCCAACCTGCGCTCGTTCGAATCCATCCGCGACTTCATCGCGTCGGCCACCATCACCACGCTGGTCGACCTGCCCTTCATCCTGCTGTTCCTGGCCGCCCTGGCCTGGATTTCGCCGTGGATGATCCTGCCGCCGCTGGTCGCGATCGTGCTGATCCTGCTGGTGTCGCTGGCCGCGCAGGCGCGCATGGAAGCGCTGACGATGGCCTCGTTCCAGGCGTCGTCCCAGCGCAACGCCACGCTCGTCGAAGCGCTCACCGGCCTGGAAGCCGTCAAGACACTGAACGCCCAGGGCGCGATCCAGCGCAACTGGGAGCGCGCCACCGAATTCATCGCGCAGACGGGCGGCAAGCTCAAGCTGATCTCGTCGTCCACGGTGGGCTTCGTGCAGGCGGTCCAGCAGCTCGTGTCGATTGCCGTCGTGATCATCGGCGTGTATCTGGCCCAGGAATCGGCGTTGTCGATGGGCGGCATCATTGCCGCATCCATGATCGCCGGCCGGTGCCTCGCGCCGCTCGGCCAGGTGGCGGGCCTGCTGATGCAGTACCAGAACGCGCGCACGTCGCTCGGTTCCATCGACAATTACATGAAGATGCCGATCGAGCGTCCGGCCGAGGCAGAATTCCTGCATCGCCCGGTGTTCCACGGCGGCCTGGAGTTCCGCGACGTGACCTTCGCGTATCCCGGCAGCACGCAGCCCGTGCTCAAGAAGGTGTCGTTCAAGCTCAAGCCCGGCGAGAAGGTCGGCATCATCGGCCGCATCGGTTCCGGCAAGACCACACTGGAGAAGCTGGCGCTGTCCCTGTACCAGCCCACCGAAGGCGCCGTGCTGCTGGACGGCGTGGACGTGCGCCAGATCGACCCGGCCGACGTGCGCCGGGCCATCGGCCACGTTCCGCAGGATCCCCTGCTGTTTTACGGCAGCCTCAAGCACAACCTGGCGATGGGCGCGCCCTACGCCGACGACGCCAGCATTCTGGCGGCGGCCAACATGGCCGGCGTGACCGAGTTCGCCAACCTGCACCCCAATGGTTTCGACATGATCATCGGCGAGCGCGGCGAATCGCTCTCCGGCGGCCAGCGCCAGTCGGTGGCCGTGGCCCGCGCGTTGATCAACGATCCGCCGATCCTGCTGCTGGACGAGCCCAGCAGCAACATGGACCACCAGAGCGAAGCCCAGCTTCGCAAGCGTCTGGGCGAAGCCAGTGCGACCAAGACGATCCTGCTGGTGACGCACCGCACCGCGCTCCTTGAACTGGTCGACCGCCTTATCGTGATCGACAACGGCCATATCGTGGCCGACGGTCCGAAGGAACAAGTTGTCGAAGCCCTGCGTCAAGGACGCGTTGGACGCGGAAGCTGAGAAGACCATGCTGAACAATCCTGGAGCCCCCAAGCACGGTTTCTTTGGCAACCTGCTGCGCGCCCCGCGCAACCTTTTCGTCTTCTTCTTCGATCGCATCCTGGACGGCGCCGACAAAGGCAAACCCGTCCAGCGGTCCGACTACATCGGCAACGCCGAATGGGTCATCCACGAGTCCCAGGCGCGCGGCTCGCGCATCCTGTTGTGGACCTCGCTGCTGGCCACCATGGGCCTGCTCGTCTGGGCGGGCTTTGGCAGCATCGACGAAGTGGTCCGCGGCGAAGGCAAGGTCGTGCCGTCCCGTCAGGTGCAGATCATCCAGAGCCTGGACGGCGGCATCGTCGAAGAAATCCTGGTCCGCCCTGGCCAGGAGGTCGAGGCCGGCCAGATCCTGCTGAAGATCGACTCCACCCGATTCTCTTCGTCGCTGGGCGAGAACAACGCGGAATACCTGTCGCTGCTGGCCAAGTCGGCCCGCCTGAAGGCCCTGGCCACGGGCGAGCCCTTCGTCACGCCCGAGGAAGTGCTCAAGCAGGCGCCCGGCCTCGCCGAAATGGAACGCAACGCCTGGCAGGCGCGCAACACGGAGCTGAACGCCACCGTCAACGTGGCCCGCGAGCAGCTCAAGCAGCGCCAGGAAGACCTGCGCGAAACCATCGCCAAGCGCGACCAGGCCTCGGCAAGCTGCGGCCTGACCTCGCGCGAGCTGCAGGTGACCCGCCCGCTGCTCAAGAGCGGCGCCGTGTCCGAGGTCGACCTCCTGCGTCTGCAGCGCGACGTCGCCCGTTATTGCGGCGAGCAAAAAGGCGCCGAGGCGCAGATCGACCGCTTCCAGGCTTCCATCAAGGAAGCCGAAAGCAAGATCCAGGAAGCCGAGCTGAACATCCGCAACCAGGCCCGCAGCGAGCTCTCTGAAACCAACACGAAGCTGGCGACGCTGCGCGAAGGCAAGGCCGCGCTGGTCGACCGCGTCAAGCTGGCCGAAGTGCGCGCTCCGGTGCGCGGCACCGTCAAGACCCTGTTCAACAACACGGTGGGCGGCGTGGTGCAGCCGGGCAAGGACATCATCGAGATCGTCCCCAAGGACGACACGCTGCTGCTCGAAGTGCGCATCCAGCCGCGCGACATCGGTTTCCTGCACGCGGACCAGAAGGCTGAAGTGAAGTTCACGGCCTACGACTTCGCGATCTACGGCGGCCTGGAAGGCCGGGTGGAACAGATCGGCGCGGACACCGTGACCGACGAGAAAGGCAATTCCTACTACGTCGTGCGCGTGCGCACGGACCGCAGCACGGTAGGCGACAAGCTGTTGCCCATCATCCCCGGGATGGTGGCAGAGGTTCATATCCTGACAGGCAAGCGCACGGTGCTCCAGTACCTGCTCAAGCCCATCCTGCGGGCGAAGTCGAACGCCTTCACCGAACGTTAATGGAGAGCTTCAAGGCCTTATGAAACCCATTCCCGTCTTGTTGATTACGCACGACGACCTGCTCTGGCAGCACTGGCGCGCGCTTGACCCGGCGCGCTGGATGGCTGCCCGCGGGCGAGGCCTGGCGGATCTGCAACGCTGGCGAGAACAAGGCCGTACGCTGGCGGTGCTGGATGCCGACGTGCCCAAGCTCCCCTCCTGGCACGATCCAGCCTGGACGCCGACGCTGGCCGGCCTGCATGTCGTGGTCGCCAGCGCCAGCCCCAACGACGAGCAAGGCACGCAGGCGCTGGGCGCCGGCGCGCACGGCTACTGCCACAGCTATGCGCAGCCCGCCGCAATGGCGCAGGCGCTGGAAGTCGTCGCCTCCGGCGGCATCTGGATGGGACGCTCGCTGGTGTCCCGCCTGCTCAAGCTTGTCACCGAGCGCGCGCAGGACGCGCACGCCTGGGACGGCGGCCGGCTTACCGAACGCGAAATCACCGTCGCGCGCTACGCCGCCAGCGGCCAGGCCAACGCCCAGATCGCCGAGGCGCTGGGCATCACGGAACGCACCGTCAAGGCGCATCTGTCGGCGGTGTTCGACAAGCTGGGCGTCACCGACCGCCTGCAGCTTGCGCTGCTGGTTCACGGCATTTCCGCCCCGACTGACGCGCGCAGCAAAATCACTGCGTGAACCTGTCCTCAAGGACAATATCCGCCGGCATCGGCGACCCGTAGTATCTGGCCATCTTGGATAACTCCCTGAAACGGAACCAACATGGCCAACTCCTCCCCCGCAGTCGTCAACGAAATCTCCGGTCGCGCGTGGATACGCAATAGCGACGGTTCCCTGACCGAACTGCATCAAGGCAGCAAAGTCCCCGCCGGCAGCGACATCGTCACTGCCTCGGGCGCCACGGTTTCGCTTCAGGTTGAAAACGGCATGCCGATCGTGATTGGCGAAGGCCGCGAAGTCGCCGTCAACGGCGACATGACCGGCCCGCTGGCCGATCCGACGGAAGCCGCCGTCGCACCGCCCTCGGGCACCGATTCGGACCGTCTGCTGGCCGCCCTGCAAGCCGGCCGCGACCCGTTCGACGAATTGGATCCCACGGCCGCGGTCGTGGCCGGCGGCGGCGAAGCCGGCGGCAGCAGCTTCGTCCGCCTGGCCCGCATCCTGGAAACCACCAGCCCGCTGGACCTGGCCTACCCGAACCCGGCGCGTGGCGACGATACGCTGCAGCGCGTGTCGGGCGCGGCGCTGACCGGCGATGACGGCGACGCCGCCGCCACGCCCACGAC
>NZ_DIEJ01000287.1:0-4686 GCF_002418565.1 Achromobacter sp. UBA5777
CGGCTTGCCCGCCCAGGTTGTTGGTGGCTTCGTGCCTCACGTCGATCAGCACGTACCGGTTGCCGGCAAGCTCATCGATGGCTTCTCCACCGCCGCCCTGCGCGTAGCGGTCATGCTGGCTGAGCGAGAAAACCCGGCCCGGCGCAAGCGAGCGCGCCGTGCCGGCGCCCTCGAAGCGCACCAGCCGCGACTCGTGCGCGCGCATCGCACGCGCGGCGCTCTGTTCGGCGGCATCGTCGTCGGCGTACTGGCCGTGGCCCGCGTAGTCGTAGTCTTCCAGCACGGGCAGCGCCTCGACGATTACCTGCGACTGCAACTGTGCGGCGTGCGCGGTCAACGAGCGCTCGTTCCACGCCGCGCGCGCCACGCTGCCCGGACGGACGGATTGCACGGCGGAAAAACGCGTGATGCTGTCGCTGGTTTCCGTGGCGTCGCTGCGGTGAAAGCGCAGGGGTGACGCCGGGTCTTCCGGACGCGCCGCGTCCGCATCGAAGATCACCACGCGGTGGCGCGCGCCGCCGCCAGCGCTTTCGCCATCGTCCTGCTGGTGCTCGAAGCGGTAGCACAGGCCGGCCTGCGCCAGGATGCGCTCCACGAACGCCAGGTCCGATTCACGGTACTGGGTGCAGATCGCACGGGGCGGCAGCGCTTCGGTGAGTTCGAAGGCGAACGCGGCCTGGGGATAATCCGAAAACACCTCGCTGACGATGTCCTGCACCGACAGGTCCTGATAGATAAAGCTGTCGCGGCGCAGCGCCAGCGCCGCCATCCACGGCGCCGCATGCAAACGGTAGCGCGCCAGGCCGCCATCGGCGCCCAGCGCGTCCGCGCCTTCGACCACCGCGTGCCAGTGCCGCATCGTGCCATCGGCCTGCAGCAGGCTGACAGTGATCTCCTTGCCCAGCAAGGCCGCCACGTCCAGTTCCGCGCTGGCCGCCAGGCAATCCAGCGTCATCGAGAACAGCCGCGAGACGCCCTCGGACAGGCTCATGTGCTCGACGACCAGTTCCGCATCAAGCGCGGTGGTCAGGCGCAGCAAGCGGGCTTGTTGCGACAAGGTGGCAATGTTCAGCGTGGAATAGGCCGGGGCGTTGGAAGGCGAGGCGTTCATAGGGCTGGGCGGTATTCGTTTGGCGAAGCCAGAGGCGCGCGGGTGCGCCGGAAGGGGCGGGCCTTCTCATGCGTGGCCCGCCCGGGTCTTGCGTGCCGCCGCTAGGGCAGCGAAATCGTCAGGTGCGCGGCACGCGGACCCAGCTTGACGATGTCGTGATAGGGCGCCATCGCGGTCTGCATTTCGGTGTTCAGGAAGTGGCCCATGCCCAGGAAGGCGAGCAGACCCAGCAATGCGAACAACGCCATGATCGACCACAGCGGCACGTCGCGCTTGAGCGTGTGCGCCACCTTATCGGGCAGCGGCCAGTGCGGCGCGAAGCCGGTGCGCTTACCGCGCAACAGGGCAATTTCGTCGCCCAGCCGCGCCGTCAGATACCCGAGCTTTTCCTGGCCTTCGATCAGGTACTTGCCCTGAAAGCCCAGCAGCAGGCACATGTAATAGATCTCCAGCGATTGCAGGCGCGGCGCGCCCTGCGCGCGCAGATCCTCCAGCCGGGCGAAGAAGTTCTCGCCCGCCAGCTGCTCGCCAAAGAGCGCAAGCTGCAGCGGCTGAAGCATCCAGGCGTCGCGGATCGCGAAACCGGAATTGAGCACGGTCTCGTCCACGGCGGCACAGAACGCGTACTTGGTGGCGTACACGTCCTCGGCGGGAATATCCATTTTCTTGGCGGCGCGCTCGTAGTCCGCCAGGAACTGCTGCACATGGGCGGAGAAGGCGGCCGCGTCGGCGGGCTCTTGGCCGCTCTTGAGCAAAAACAGCATCAGGAACCCGTCGTACATCAGATCCAGCAACGACCGGGCGGGACGGCTTGCGTGAAAGGCTGCCGCGTGCGGCGGCAGCGTTGCGCCAGGCATCAGGGAGGGGGCGTCAGCAGTCATGTCGTTCCTGTCAGCGAGTCACTGCGATCAGATCCAGCTTGAGTTCGGGAATCCCGGCGGGGGCATAGATGGCAATGCTTCGCGCCTGCAGCATGCGGTCATACAACGAACCGCGCGTCTGCAACGCGAAATAGACAGCGCCCGGCTTGACGGGCACGGCGGGCGGCACCTGAGGTGTATAGGAAAGCGGCACGCCCGGCATGGCGGACAGCACCAGCTTGTCCACGTCTTCCGGCGCGCCCACCTTGAAGCGCATGGGCACGCTCTCGGCCAGTTCAGCGGCGGGCATCGCGGCCTGGACCGCCAGATACAGCGAGGTGGTCTCGTCCAGCTTTTCGGAATCGAGGCGGCCCATGTGGAACGAGGGGCGCAACTCTTCGAGCACGATCGAGAAGTACCGGGTCGAGATCACCGTTTCGAGCAGGTCGCGCAGGATCTCGTCCATGCGGGCAAATGCCGGTCCGGGCGCATCGTGGCGATACACGGGAAGATCCGCCAGCGTGTGCACCTTGGAAAAGGTCATCAACGCGCCCGCCAGCCGTGCCAGTTCCTGGAACAGGCGCTCGGGGTGCAACTGCGGGTGATGGAACAGGTGCGACAGCGTGGCGTAGGCCTCGTTCGCGGTGTGCAGCAGCCAGAACGAGGCGACGTCGCCAGAGCGGAACTCGATGATGTTCTTGCTGGGTTCGCGATGAAATCCGTAGAGCGCGTTGACCTTGGCTTGCAAGGCGTCGAGCAGCCGCCGGAGCAGCTCGTGCAGGGCGCCCGAGGCGGTCAGCGACAGGCTGGGCGCAATGAATGTCGTATCCAGTTCATAGCTGGCGTTGGCCGTGCGCCGAACGCGCGCCACGGGAATTGCCAGCAGTTCGTCACGCGGTTCGAATTCGGAGATCAGGCGCACGTCCTTGCGCAGGAATGCGAGCTCGGCGGAGGCCGCGCCGGTGTAGAGATCGGGGGCGGGGGTATTGCTGTGCGTGTAACGGGAATCGAAGCTGCCCGACGTCTGGGCGTCGCGGTAGTTGCCGCCGATGGCCTTCAAGGGATGGATCGCCAGATAGAACACGGCTTCGGTCACGCCATCCAGCGCGGTCAACGCGACAGGCGGCGGAAGTTCATCGCCGTGTGGCGCGCTGTAGAGTTCGCCGTCCGGAAACACGGCGCTCATTTCGGTGGCGCGCAGCATGCCATTGGCTAGCGCCGAGGCATCGAAACGCGCAGAGCGCAGACCCCATGCATAGGGGTGCAACACGCGGGCCATTTCGGCCAGCCGATCTTCGTGATATGCATCCTGCCGCTGGAAATGCTGCGGCCGGAGGAACAGACCTTCGCCCCAAAGGACTTTGGCGGAGTAACTCAAAATACGCGCTCCCTGTTTCGTCTTTCCGGGTTTCTCTGTAGCGATAAGAATTGAAGGATGTGAACGGCGGGCGGCTTTGATGCTTCAGCCTGGACACTGCACGCCGGACAGGCGTGACGGATCGTAGGCGGGTACACCCGCAGGCAACGTGGGGCGGCCCTTGGCCACCGTCAGCGCGCAGGCATGCGCGCCCAGTACGATGCCGTCGTCTTCCACATCTTCGACTTTGAATACGTACTTCCACCGCATGGGCGCGGGTGCATAGAACAGCCCGGCGACAGCGATGTAATCGGCTTGCTTGGGGACTTTTTCGACGGTTTCGTAACGCTGTCCCGGCGTGAGCGTGAGCTCGCGCGAACCCAGCATTGATTCCCCCAGGGCTGCCTTTTCCCCGGCAGTGTCTATCAATTGCGTGAGCGGCGCACGCTGGAATGGCTCAGGATTCTTCAGGTAGTATATTTTTGTAACGACCGCCATCGCCTGGCCGGCGCCGGCATTCAAATTTTCTCCGGCGTGAATCGCCAGATCCACTTCCACAGGCGCGTTTTCGGGCTTTTTCAGGCCCGTCATCTCCATCGCATTGCCCGTCAAACCGGCCACCGCGCCGATGGCCGAAACGGCTGCACATCCAGTAAGGACGGTGCTCGCAAGCGCACACGACAACCCCGTGAACAAACGTGATAAACGGATATGTTTGGACATGGCTCTTTATACCGGAAGTGTGTGAAGCAATACAGATCACGGCACGATACGTGCAAATTCGACGCAAGTAACATGAAGAAACGTGCTGTAGCGCTGCACTAACAAAAGGTTGTTGAAATACGGCCCCTGGTTACAACCTTGCTAGGTGCTTAAAAAATGCGCTTCCCCCGCCTCGTTGTCATCGCAGGTTTGGCTGCCTTTTTGGCCGGCTGCGCGACGGTCAAGCCACAGTCCGACGCCGAATACAAGCAGTCCCTGGCCGATGCGGAAAAGACGCTGGCGCAGAAGGACGCCGACCTGGCCGTCGCGCAATTTGAAGAGATCGCGCAGCGCAATCCGTCCAAGGGCGAGCCCTGGTCCTACATCGCCAAGATCCGCTTCGACCAACAGAAATATGGGCAGGCGATCGTGGCCGCCGACGAAACGTTGAGCCGCGATCCGGATGACTTCGTGGCCAAGACGGTGCGCGCCGTCGGTGGCTTGCGTGTGGCCATGCAGTCCCTGGCCGATGTGCGCGCCGACGCGCTGCTGGCCGGCAATGCCCGCCCGGACGCCGTCGCGCTGGCCGAGGCGATGCGTGAAACGCTGGGCCAGGACGTCCTGTTCCCCGAGGGACGCCGCCCGCCGCCCCGGCC
>NZ_DIEJ01000318.1:0-11659 GCF_002418565.1 Achromobacter sp. UBA5777
TGGCCGCGGCGCAGCCCGGCGACACGCTGCGGCTGGCGCCCGGCACCTACCCCGGCGCCATCGTCATCGACAAACCCCTCGTCATCGAAGGACCGCAGGACCGCTCCGCCATCATTGCCGGCACCCGCGAAGGACGCACGCTGTGGGTCAAGGCCGTGGACGTGTCGCTGCGCAACCTGACCGTCACGCGCTCCGGGCTGGACCTGCCCGCCATGGACGCGGGCATCTTTCTGGACCGCACCGCGCACCGCGCCGTGGTCGAACACAACGACATCCTGGACAACCTTTTCGGCGTTTATGTATGGGGCCCGCAGGACGCGCTGGTGCGCGGCAACCGCATCGTCGGCAACCAGGAACTGCGCGTGGCCGAGCGCGGCAACGGGGTGTCGCTATGGAACACGCCGGGCAGCGCGGTGGTGGACAACGACATCTCCGCCGGCCGCGACGGCGTCTTCGTGAACACCAGCAAGCAGAACCGGTTCACCGGCAACCGTTTCCATGACCTGCGCTATGGCGTGCACTACATGTACACGAACGACAGCGAGATCAGCGGCAATGTGTCCACCGGCAACGACATCGGCTACGCGATCATGTATTCGCACCGCCTGGTCGTTACCGGCAACGTGGCGGTGAACAACGTGGAGCAGGGGCTGATGATGAACTACGCCAACAACTCCGACATCTCCGGCAACACCGTCGATGGCTCGGGCAAATGCGTATTCATCTACAACGCCAACAAGAACCGCTTTGCGGACAACCACTTCTCCAACTGCGACATCGGCATCCACTTTACCGCCGGCTCCGAGGGCAACCGGATCTCAGGCAACGCCTTCATCAACAACCGCAACCAGGTCAAGTACGTGGGCACGCGGATGATGGAATGGTCGGACAACGGCCGCGGCAACTACTGGAGCGACAACACGGCCTTCGACCTGGACGGCGACGGCATCGCCGACACGGCCTACCGCCCGAACGACGTGGTGGACCAGTTGCTGTGGCGCGCGCCCGCCGCGCGGATTCTGCTCAATAGCCCCGCCATCTCGGTAGTGCGCTGGGCGCAATCGCAGTTCCCCGCAATCCTCCCGGGCGGCGTGATCGACAGCAAGCCGCTGATGAAGCCTGTGCGGGAACGGATCGATTACGGCGGTGCGATAGCCAACGCAAAACCCGGTGCAACGCCTGATGCAAAAAGCGCCGCCAACCCCGACGCAAAAAACGGCGCGAAGCGTGCCGAGGACAATCCATGAGCAATCCACTGGTGACGCTTGCGGGCGTCAGCAAACACTATGGCGGCCACAGGGCGATCAGCGTCCTGGACCTGGACCTGCGCGAAGGCGAATGCGTGGCGCTGGCCGGGCACAACGGCGCGGGCAAAAGCACCCTCATCAAGCTGATACTCGGACTCATCCGACCCACACACGGGCGCGTCACGCTCTTCGGCCAGGACGCGCACAGTCCGGCCGCCGCGCGCCTGCGTGACCGGATCGGCTACCTGCCCGAAACCGTGGCGCTCCATCCGGCGATGACGGGCGCCGAGACCCTGGCCTTTTACGCGCGCCTGAAACGCCAACCCGTATCGCGCAACGAGGAACTGCTCGAGAAAGTGGGGATCGCCGGCGCGGCGCACCGCCGCGTGGGCGGTTATTCAAAAGGCATGCGCCAACGGCTGGCGCTGGCACAGGCGCTGCTGGGCGCGCCCCGCATCCTGCTGTTCGACGAGCCCACCACCGGCCTTGATCCGGCGTCGCGTCTCAAGTTCTACGAGATCGTGCACGAACTGCGCGCAAGCGGCGCCACCATACTCCTCAGCACGCACGCCTTGTCGGAACTGGCCGGCCACGCCGACCGCATCGTCGTCATGAAGGCGGGCGTGAAGATCGCCGACGGCGGCATGTCTGCCCTGCGCCGCGACACCGGGCTGCCCATCCGCATCAGTTTCACGCTCGGGCCGGACAACGCATCCGCCCCGCCCTCCTCGGCCTGGCGCCAGGTCGACGCCAACCGCTATGAACGCCTGTGCCATGAATCGGACAAGGTCGAGGCCATCCGTAGCATCGGCGCCATCGGGGCGCCCATCAGCGACCTGGACATCCAGGTCCCAGGGCTGGACGACATCTACGCCCATCTGCTTGAACGGGAAGACGCATGAACGCCGTAAGCACAATCATCGGCAAGGAAATCCGCGACGGCCTGCGCAATCGCTGGGTCCTTGCCACATCGCTCCTGCTGGCCGCACTGGCGCTCGCGCTCGGCCTCTTGGGCAGCGCTCCCACCGGTGCGGTCAAGGTCGATCCGCTGACCGTCACGGTGGTCAGCCTGTCCAGCCTGTCCATCTTCCTGGTGCCGCTCATCGCGATGCTGCTCGCGTATGACGCCATCGTCGGCGAGGTCGACCGCGGCACCATGGCGCTGCTGCTCAGTTATCCGGTGTCGCGCTGGCAGGTCATCATGGGCAAGTTCATCGGGCACCTGGCCATCCTGGCCATCGCGACCGGTGCGGGGTATGGGTCGGCAGGGCTGGCTTTGCAATGGGTCTACGGGGGCATGGACGCCGGCGCCTGGCGGCCCTTCGCCATGCTGATCGGGGCCAGCGTCCTGCTGGGCGCCAGCTTTCTGGCAATGGGCTACCTCATCAGCACGCTGGTGCGGGAACGCGCCACGGCGGCAGGCATCGCGCTGGGCGTGTGGCTGTTCTTTGTCGTCATCTACGACATGGGCCTTCTGGGCGTGCTGGCCGCGGACCAGGGTCGCCACGTCACGCCGGGCATGCTCAATGCCCTGCTGCTGGCAAATCCGTCCGACGTGTACCGCCTGCTGAATCTGACAGGGTTCGAGAACATTTCCATGTATGCGGGCATGGCCGGCGTCAGCGATCAGGCCCACATGCCCGTGCCGCTGCTGGTGGCGGCGCAATTGCTGTGGATCGCGGTGCCGTTTCTGCTGGCCGCCTTCTGCTTCCGGAGGAAACAGCTATGACGCTGAAACGTTGGGCCGCAAAGGCGGCCTTCTCGGCCATCGTGCTGGCGGTCTCGGCTTGCGGCGGCGACGCCCCCGCCGCACCGCCACCCGCGCCGCAGGCCGTCTCCGCCGACGCCGTCGGCCACTACTGCGGCATGATGCTGCTGGACCATGCCGGGCCGAAGGGCCAGATATTCGTGAAGGGCCGGGCCGCGCCGGTGTGGTTCTCATCCATCAAGCAGGTCTTCGCCTACACGCTGCTGCCCGAAGAACCCAAGGGCCTGGCCGCCATCTACGTCAACGATATGGCGGCCGCCGGTCCCGATGGCGCGGCGGATCTGAAAGCGTGGGTCGACGCACGGCAAGCCTTCTACGTCATCAACTCCAATTTCATCGGCGGCATGGGCGCCGAAGACGCCATGCCGTTTTCGGATCAGACGCGCGCGCTCGCCTTCGCCCAGACCCACGGCGGGCGTGTCGTGCGTTTTGCCGACGTACCCGAGGACTATGTGTTTGCCCAATAGCGCCAAGCCCTCGGACCTGCCTCATGTGCCCGCGCCAAATCGCGCCTTAATCAGTTGATATCGCCATGCACCCTCCCGCCCGCCGCCGCTTCCTCGGCATCATCGCCGCGTCTTCCGCGCTGGCCCTCGCTCCCAGCTTCCTTCGCCGCGCGCATGCGGCCATCGCGCCGACGCGGTGGCAAGGCGTGGCGCTGGGCGCGGACGCGGAACTGCGGCTCTACCATCCCGACCGCCAGGCCGCCGAACAGCTCATCGAGCGGGCGTTGCAGGAACTGCGTCGCCTCGAGGGGGTGTTCAGCCTGTACCGCGACGACAGTGCGCTGTCGATCCTGAACCGCCAGGGGTTTCTGGTCGATCCTCCCTCGGACCTCGTCCGCCTGCTCAGCGAAAGCCGGCACTACGCGGACCTGACGGGTGGCCTCTTTGATCCGTCCGTGCAGCCGCTGTGGCGCGTGTACGCAGATCATTTCGCGCGGTCGGGCGCGTCCCAGGATGGTCCGGCTCAGGCCGACATCGCCCGGGCGCTGCGATGCGTGTCGTACCAGGACATCAAGATCGACCCGCAGCGCATCGACCTGCAGCCGGGCATGGCGCTGACGCTTAACGGCATCGCGCAGGGCTACATCACCGACCGCGTGACGGACCTGTTTCGCAACGCCGGTCTGGAACGCGCGCTGGTCGACATGGGCGAGATACGCGGACTGGATGCGACGGCCAATGCAACGGGCTGGCGCGTTGGGCTGGCCGACCCCATGTCGCCGGACCAGATCCTGACGCAGGTGCCGATCAGCAACCAGGCGCTTGCCACTTCCGGCGGCTACGGCACGCCGCTGGATGCCGCGGGACGGTATTCGCACCTGTTCGACCCGCACTCCGGTCAGGCGAGGCCGCTCTACCGCAGCGTGTCGGTCATGGCATCCACGGCCACGGCTGCCGATGCCCTGTCCACGGCGTTCTCGAACATGCCGTTGGAACGCACTGCGGCGCTGGTGCGCAGCCTGGGCGTGCAGGCGTGGATGGTGCTGCCAGATGGACAACTGGTTGCGCAGACCGGCGTGGCCTGATCGCGCGCCGCATGAAAAAACCGGCCGCCAGGGCCGGTTTGCTTTGACCATGAAAAACCGGCCTTCACGGCCGGTTTGCATTGACCACGAAAAACCGGCCTTCACGGCCGGTTTTTACTGCCCGCTGCGCCGATCAGGCCGCCGAGGGCGGGTTCAGCGTCGAAAGCATCTGCGTGAAGATCTTGGGGCTGGCAGCCAGGACGTTGCCGCTGTCCATCCAGCCTTGTTCGCCGTCGAAGTCAGCGACCAGACCGCCCGCTTCCAGCACCATCAGGCTGCCCGCCGCCACATCCCAGGGCTTCAGGCCCACGCCGCAGAACCCATCCAGGCGGCCGGTGGCCACGTAGGCGAGATCCAGCACGGTCGAGCCCAGGCGGCGCACGCCGGTAGCGCCTTCGGCCATCTGGCGGAACCGCTGCGAGCCCTGTTCGGGATCGCCAGCGTTGGGCCAATGCGCGCCCAGCAGCGCGTCGTGGTAGCGGGTGCGGCCCGAGACGCGCACGCGGCGGTCGTTCAGGAACGTGCCGCTGCCACGGCTGGCGGTGAAGAGTTCGTTGCGCGAGGGATCATAGATGACCGCTTGCGTGACCTGGCCGCGCTGCGTCAGCGCGATCGACACGGCGTAGTTGGGCAGGCCGTGGATGAAGTTCGTGGTGCCGTCCAGCGGGTCGATGATCCACTGGAATTCCGCCTGGTCGGGACCCTGCAGACCGAACTCCTCGCCCAGGACGGCGTGGTCCGGGTAGGCCGCGCGCAGCGTTTCGACGATGGACTCTTCGGCGGCCCGATCGACTTCCGTGACATAATCGCGCGGCCCCTTGCGAGCCACGCTGAGTCGTTCCAAATCCATGCTGGCACGGTTGATAATGGTGCCGGCACGCCGGGCCGCCTTGATGGCGATGTTGAGCATCGGGTGCATAAAATTCCGTACGTATGCGATGAGTTGGCTTGATGATAGGCCGCTTGCCGCCCCCCGGCACGCCGTCGCCCCCGCGGGGAAATCGACTCAAAAAACCAGGAAGGCACGAAGCCAAACGTGCCATTTTAAATGACTCAAGCATTTTCACGTGTTCGCTTCGTAATGGTGAACCCCAGCCACCCCGGAAACGTCGGTTCCGCGGCCCGTGCGATCAAGACGATGGGCTTCTCGGAACTGGTCCTGGTGGACCCCAAATTCCCGGATGTAACAAGCCAGCCGGAGGCCGTGGCGCTGGCCAGCGGCGCGCTGGACGTGCTTGAGAACGCCCGCATCTATCCGTCGCTGGAAGAAGCCCTGGCGCCCGTCACGCTGGCATTCGCGCTGACCGCGCGGGTTCGCGACCTGGGTCCCCCGCCCTGCGACATCCGGCAGGCAGCCGACCTGGCCTGCGCCCACCTGGCGGACACGGCCGAGGGCGTGACCGCCGTTGTGCTGGGTACTGAGCGCGCCGGTCTGACGAACGCGCAGATCGCGCTATGCCACCGCATCTGCCACATCCCTGCCAATCCCGAGTACAGCTCGCTGAACGTCGCCCAGGCACTGCAATTGGCCGCCTGGGAGTTGCGTTATGCGCTGCTGGTGGACCAGGGCGCCGAACTCTTGCCGCGTTCCACTGCGCAGGAGCCTTCGCGTGGCGCGGAGCCGGCTTCCAGCGAGGCGGTCCAGGCGTTTCTGGCGCACTGGGAGGAAGCGCTGGTCGGCGTGCAGTTCCTCGACCCGGCCCACCCCAAAAAACTGATGCCGCGCATGCGCCACCTGTACTCCCGCCTGTCCCTGACCCGCGACGAGGTCGACATGATGCGCGGGGTCTGCACGGCGATGCTGAACGCGGCCAAGAAGAAGTAGCGGGTCCGAAGCACTGGCTGGGTGCGCCCTGCGCGGGCAACGCAAAAAAAAAGGGACGGTCATAACCGTCCCTTTTCACTGTGCCAACTGCCGGCGTGTAACCGGCAGAGACGCCGATCAGTCCACCGTGGCGCCCGAGGCCTTGATCACGGGTGCCCAGCCTTCGACTTCCGACTTGATGAATTGGCCGAATTCGGCCGGCGTGGTCTTCACGCCCACGGCGCCCAGCTTTTCAAAGCTGGTCTGCACCGAGGGCTTGTCCAGCGCCTGCTGCATGGCGGCGTTGAGCTTGTTGATGACTTCCGGCGGCGTGCCGGCCGGGGCCAGCAGGCCAAACCACGACGACACGTCGAAGTCCGTGAAGCCCGATTCCTTCATGGTCGGCAGATCCGGCGCGCTCTTGGAGCGGTCGGCGGTGGTCACGGCCAGCGCCTTCAGCTTGCCCGATTGGGCGTGCGGCCAGGCCGACGGCATGTTGTCGAACATGAACTGCACCTGGCCGCCGATCAGGTCGGTCATGGCCGGGGCGCTGCCCTTGTACGGCACGTGCAGGACGTCGATGCCCGCCTTCATCTTGAAGAGTTCACCCGCCATATGGATGGAGGTGCCGCTGCCGGACGAGGCGAAAGCCAGCTTGCCCGGGTTCTTCTTGGCGTAGTCGACCAGCTCTTGCACGGACTTAACGGGCACCTGGGGATTGACCACCAGGATGTTCGGGACCTTGGCGCCCAGGGCGACCGGGGCAAAGTCCTTCGTCAGGTCGAACGAAACGTTCTTGTACAGCGTCTGGTTGATCGCGCTGGTCACGGCGACGAACAGCAGCGTGTAGCCGTCCGGCGTGGCGCGCTGGACCTGGTCGGTCGCGATGTTGCTGCCGGCGCCCGGCTTGTTTTCAACCACGAAGGATTGGCCGAGCGACTCGGTCAATTCCTTGGCCATGATGCGGGCGATCACGTCGGTGGTGCCGCCGGCCGAGAAACCGACCACGATGCGGACGGGCTTGTCGGGATAGGCGGCGTGGGCGGAACCCATTGCAAATGCGCTTGCGGCGGTGGCCAGAAGGGTGGCGGCCAAACGCCGCATGCCAGGCTTGTGACCTGTAGTCATAGTGTCTCCGTGCAGGTACTGTCCATTAGATGGACGATTTGAATTATTGGATGAACGCATTCTGCGCTATACATGCGCTGGCCATCAAGGTAGAGTCCACCCTACGGACGATGGTTTTCCCTCGTCCGTACGTTGATAACCCTTAGTTTTCAGAGATCTGCATGCAAGACAGCGATGCCGCGGCCGCCGGCCCACGTACTCTGCGACGCGGCCTCGCCGTTCTGGCCGCCCTGCGCGACCAGGGTCCGGACGGCCTGAGCGTGACCGATATCGCCCGGTTGACCGGCATACAGCGGCCCACCATCTACCGTCTGCTGGCCGCCCTGCTCGACGCGGGCCTTGTGCTGCCGGTCGCGGGCACCAAGAAGTACCGCGCCCAGCTTGCCGTCGATCCGGACACGCGTTCCCGCGATCCGCGGGTGCGCCAACTGCTTCCCGTACTGCGCCGCCTGGCCGACCGCACCGGCGACGCCGTGTTCCTGGTCGTGCGCGAGGAAGATGATTCGATCAGCCTGCATCGCGAAATCGGCAGCTATCCCGTGCAGATCCTTGCCACCTATGCGGGCAAGCGCCAGCCGCTGGGCGTGGGTTCGGGCGGGATGGCGCTGCTGGCTGCCCTGCCCGACGACATCGCGCGCGGCATCGTCGAACGCAATTCCGGCAGGCTGGACGAGTACGGCGGCATGACGCCCCAGGAGATGTTCCGGCTCATCGAAAACACGCGCGCGCGCGGTTACTCGGTGGTGGGCAACCACGCGGTGCGTGGCGCGCTGGGCGTGGGTTGCGCGCTGCTCGACGCGCAGGGCGCGCCACTGCTGGCCGTCAGCGTCACCGCCATCATTGACCGCATGCCCGCACAGCGACAGCGCGAGATCGCGGGCTGGATCAAGACAGAGCTGGCGCGGCTTGCGATGCCGGCCTGATTGGCAAGGTGCCGGGGCGCGGCTGAGTCGTCGTCACGCATCAAGGCCGTTAAGCCGGGAGGCCGAAGGATCGAGAAGCGGTCATGCCCTCACGCCTTGCTGGTTCACGCCATCTCGCCGCCAAATAAAAATGGGCGCCTCCAACGAGGCGCCGATTTTCATGGCTGACAAAACAAGGCCCGCAATCAGGAGGCGGCCGCGCCCGTCTTGGGGTTCTGGATCTCGCGCAGCGGGATCGGGGCCTGGAAACCGGCCTCTTCGAGCGAGCGGCGGATCTCCTGGTACAGGCTCCAGCGCAGCTCCCAATACTTGCCCGACTCGGCCCACACGCGCACGTTCACCGTGACGCCGTTTTCCTTGTAGTCGAACACCTTCACCTGCGGGGCCGGGTCCTTCAACGCATCGGGACGCGCGTCCACGATCTGTTGCAGTTTGGCGACCACCGCATCCAGGTCATCGCCATAGCGAACCGGCACCGGGATGTCCAGGCGGCGCGTCTTGTTGCGGCTGTAGTTGGTGATCGTAGCGTTCCAGACCGTGCTGTTGGGCAGCGTCATGTGGATGCCGTCACCCTGCACGAGGCGCGTCAGAAACAGGCCCACTTCCTCGACCGTGCCGTCCGCGCCGGAGCTGAGCGCGATGTACTCGCCGGCGCGGATCGGACGCAGGATCAGCAGCATGATGCCGGCCGCAATGTTCTGCAGCGTGCCCTGCAAGGCCAGACCGACGGCAAGACCCGCGGCGCCCAGCACGGCGATCAAGCTGGCCGTCTGCACGCCAAAGCGCGCCAGCACCGCGATCACCGTGAAGATGCGCACCGCCCACATCACGGTCGTGGAGAACATGGGCACGATCGTGGGATCGATCTTCGGCGACCGCGTGGCGGCCCGGCGAACCCAGTTGCCCAGCATCGACGACACCCACCAGCCAATACCGAGAATGAGCAAGGCGACGAGCAGATTGATGCCCATATCCATCAGCCTCGGGGCCCAGATATAGAACTCTTTTACGGCCTCATCCATGGAACCTCCTGCGAAAAAAATCGACGGCAGAATGTATCAGAAGCGGCTGGCACAAAGCGGCGCAGCGCCCGACGGGAGTGTCAGGCTTTGTAAAGCGGAGCAGCGCGTGCCGCCGCGGCGTACGGCGTAAGACTGATTCCGGTGTCTGACACCCGAATCGGTCAGACATGCAGCATAGGTCTTGCCGCGCCGGCAGGCAAAGCGGCGTTACGCCGGCACGATGCGGAAATGGTTGTCCCAGGACATGTCACGCGATGGCGGCAAGACCGGCTTTTCCTTGCCTTGCGCGTCAACGCGGATCATCGCGCCCAATCCGCTACTGACCAGAAAGCCCTCTTGCGCGTCAGGCGCGACACCGCAGCCGTCGGCGAGTGCGGTGACGCTCAGGCATTTGCCGCTGGCGGAGTCCCAGTAGATCACCTGCCCGCCAACCGGGCTGGACGTGGCCACAATGCCACCGGCGGCGTCGACCGTGACGGAGCCGACGTAGTTGCGCATGTTGCGCAGCGTCTCGGCTGGGCCGTCGAACAGTTCCAGCGCCGCGCCGCGGCGATGGCGGCCGACCAGCGCCGGACGATCCGCGGCCGGGCCCATGTATTGGCAGCCGAACCACACCGCGCCATCGGCCGCCAGGGCCAGGTGCCGGATCGACAGCCGATGCAGCGCCGGCGCAAGTTCGACCTTCTCCAGCAATTGCCCGGAGGCCGCGTCGATATACGCGAGCGACGGCCGCATGGTGTCCAGGTTCAGTTCCAGCTTGCCGTAGTCAGGGTGTGTCAGGATGCCGCCGTTGGCCACGCACAGCGTCTTGCCGTCGGGCATCAACACGACCTCGTGCGGACCGATGCCGCCGGAATCGAACTCGCCCACGCGCCGGTAGCCGCCGCCGGGCGTGGCGTCGTACAGACCCAGCACGCCGCGCCCGCCCTCGAAGTCGTTTTCCGTTGCGGCCAGCAGGCGGCCGCCTTGCACGAAGGCGCCGTGACCGAAAAAATGCCGGTCATCGGGCAGCGGCAAGGCGGCGGGCTCGCCGCCTACCAGCGAAAAGCCCAGCGCAAAAAAGCCGGGTTGGCGGCCGAACACCACGGCGCGCTGCGCGGTGGCGTCGATCGCAAAGCTGTGGCCGCGCGCAGGCATGGGGATCGTGAGGCGATCGCGGCCCGTCCCGTCCAGCACCACGGCTTCATCGCGGCCGCCGCGCTTGCGCGCGGTCAGGTACAGCGGCCCGCCATCAGCCGGCAGCGCGGCGCGCGCCGCAGAAGGCGACAGGCCCAGCGCCGCGGCCAGCGCCAGGAAGCGGCGCCGGTCAATCTCCATCGAGCGCGTTAAAGCCGATGGTGACGCCCAGAGCAGGCGCCAGGTTCTCGTCAACGATGGCCTTCGCGTTCTTGAGCGTCAGAGACGCCAGGACCAGCAGGCGGCGCCCTTCCTCGCCCGCCAGCGCCTGGTCCAGCGGCGCAGGCACCGCTCGCAGCGTCTGGGCGGCGCTGGACAATTCGCCGCGCACCGACGCATCCATCCATTCCTCGCCCGCGGGCAAGGGATAGCCGCCTGCCACATAGAACGCCTTCAGCGCGTCCAGGTTGGCCGCCAGCAGGCTCATCGACAGGCCGCTGCGCCAGAACGCCGCGCGCTTCGGACGGGCGGCCTGCGGCGAATCGCCCAACACCGGCTCGATCTTCACATCGCGCGCGAACTGCAGGCCGGTGGACAGGGCCTTCATGGCTTCGGCGGCAACTTCCTGCGAACTGCGATAGAGGTCATTGCCCGGTTGGGGCTTGGCAAACTGCCGCCCGAATTCGCCCTGGGCATCCCAGGCCTCGCCCAGCTCGCGCGAGATCGTGGCGACATTGGCGGATACGGCCGTGGCGTAGCTGCAGGCATACGCAAAGCTGGGCTCGCCGGTCTGCTTGAGCAGGTCGGGCTCGCCGTACAGCACGTATTCCAGAGCGGGCAGGCCCTGCACCGCGACGCTGCGGCCGGCCAGCGCGCCGGGCTTGAGCAGCGCGTCCTCCTTGGCCGCGATCAGCGCCTGCACCTGGCGGGGCATCACTCCGCGCGTGTCGGGCCAGAAGGCCAGGCGTTCGAAGCGGTTGGCCTGCACCAGCGGGCCGAAGCGCAGGATCTCGACGCCCGACCAAGCGTGCGCCAGCGTCTTGAACGCATCGCCGACGCGCCCGGCGCCGGCCGCATCGGGCTTGGCGCACCAGCCGCCCAGCGCGCTTTCCAGCGCGGC
>NZ_DIEJ01000061.1:0-25244 GCF_002418565.1 Achromobacter sp. UBA5777
AGCGGGCGGCGCCACTGCCGGTACGCAGGCCGCGCTGGCCCGGGACCGCCAGTCCCGCGACGATTGACCGAACCGGGCGCCCACGTGCGCCCGGCCGGGTGTATGGTGTAGCAGCGTCGGCCATGGCGGCCGGCCTTTCGTGTCAACTTCGCCAAACAGGAGCGCGTTGGATATGGAATGGAAACTGCATCGGTCGGGCTGGATCGAAGAACGCAACTTTGACATCGAATTTGCCGAAACGCCTGAGGGGTACCACACCCGCGTGCGCGTCTTTGGCTTTCCCATCCTGGAAGACACCAAGCACGTGTTCCCCAACGAGTCGCTGGCCGAAAAAGGCGCGCTGACGCTGCTCAAGAGCCAATTCACCGGCACGCCGGATCTGGAAGAGACGTAGGCCGCAAAGGTCGGCAGCGGGCGCGTTCTGCAATAATCTCTGAGTTTCCATCCAGGCCCGGCGGGGGTGCCGGGAGGGCGTACGGGGAGGCGCATGAGCCCACGGGTGTTGTTTAGGTCGAACGTCCGCGCAATGCGGATCCTGAGTGGCGAGGCGCGCCATGTCTGACGGCGAAACCCGTGCGGGCGTGCGCCGCCGCCAGACGCGCCGCTACTCCATGCGCACGGGCCTGCTGGCCCTCGTCTTTGCCTGTATCACCCCCGCGCTCATCGTGGCGACGGTCGCGGTCTACGAAAGCTACGTCATCCAGAAGGAACGCATCTTTCGCGACACCATCTTTCTGGCGCGCAATCTCACGGCAATCCTCGATCGCGAACTCACGGGCGTCGAGGCCGGCTTGCAGATGCTGGCATCGTCGCCGGACCTGGTCGAAGGAGACCTGGCCGGATTTCATCGCCGCGCGCGCGAGTCCGTGCGGTTCCAGATCGTCGACAGCTATGTCCTGACCAACAAGGAAGGGCGCCAGATCATCAACACCCAAGTGCCCTACGGCACGGCGTTGCCGTCCACTGGCGCGCCGGATGAGCTGCTTCGCGTTTTCCAATCGCGCATGCCGGTGCTGACGGGGTTGTTTACCGGCGGTCTGACCAAGGACCCCACCATCGCGCTCGGCGTGCCGGTCGTGCGGGGCGGAGAGGTGGTCTACAGCCTGAATGTGGGGCTGTCGCCCGAACGCATCGGCAATGTGTTGGGCCGCCGCGCCTTGCCCGAGGGCTGGGTGGCCGCCGTGCTGGACGACGCCGGAACCATCGTCGCCCGCACCCGCGACACGTCGAAATTCGTTGGCCAGAAGGCGGTGCCCGCGCTGGCCCGCGCCGTGCAGCAGGAAGGCGAGGGGTCGCTGGAAACGATCACCAAGGAAGGCACGCCGGTCTACACCGCGTTCAGCCGTTCGGCACTGTCGGGCTGGACGGTTGCCGCCGGCGCGCCGATGCAATTGCTGACCACGGATCTTTACCGTTCCATTGCGTGGATCGGCATGGGCACGTTGTTCGCGTTCGGCCTGGGGCTGTGGCTGGCGATCAGACTGGCGAGCCGGCTGACGTCGGCGGTGCAGGGGCTCGTCGCGCCGGCGTTGGCGCTGGGCGAGGGCCGTACCGTGGAACTGCCTGCCACTCGCATCAAGGAAGCCCAGGAAGTAGGAGCCGCCATGCTGCAGGCGTCGCGCATGCTGGCGCGCGCGCAGCATCTGGCGCACTACGATCCGCTGACCGGTTTGTGCAACCGGGTGCTATTCGGCGAGCTCGTGCTGCGTGAGCTGGCGGTCGCGCAGCGCAGCGGCGAGGCGTTCTCGATCCTGGCCATCGACCTGGACGGCTTCAAGGCTGTCAACGACATGCACGGTCACGCCGCGGGAGATACGGTGCTTAAAGAGGCCGCCGACCGCATGGCAAGCGCCATCCGGGTTTCCGATGTGGCGGCACGGCTGGGCGGTGACGAGTTCGCCGTGCTGCTGCTGGGCGCCAACCAGGAGAATGCGCGGCTGGTGGCCGAGGCGCTGGTCGAGAGCCTGTCGCTGCCGTATCCCAACGTCCGTGTCGCGGTGTCGGCGAGCATCGGCATTGCCGTGTATCCGCAATCCGGCACCACCATGCTGCAGTTGCTCGAGCGCGCGGACGTGGCGTTGTATCGCGCCAAGGGTTTGGGCAAGCGGCGGGTGGCGCTGGATCAGTAAGCCCGCCGCGGGGCCCGCGCGTCAGGTGTCGCGGCGCGGCGCCAGCGCAGTCAGGACCTCGCCGGATCCCAGGCGAAAGCGCTTGTCGTCCAGCGCGATGACGGCGTCGCCCTCGGACGTTCTGAAGATGTAGCGCGTGCCGGTTCGCGGCAGGGTCTCGGCGCCCGCATCCTCCGCCCGCAAGAACACTTCAATGCGGTAAAGCCGCCCCGAATCCGTGCTTGCCAGCACGTCGCTCATCCTGCGTGTGGAAATGGCCATGCCGCGATCTCTCCGTTCGGTTTTCGCTAAACTTGCCGCCTTGGCGCCGGGCCAGCCCAGTTTTCGACCAGGCACGGCGCGCAATCGGAAACGGTAATGCAATTGAATCCTGGCCGGAATGCGGCCACTTCCCTCGGTTTGCTGGCGATCCTGCTGTGGGGCACGGTCGTCGGACTGATCCGTGGAGTCAGTGAAAACTTCGGCCCGATCGGCGGCGCCGCGCTCATCTATACGGTGGGTTCGATTTTCCTGGTGTTGTTGCTGGGCTTCCCGAAGCTGCGCACGTTTCCCCGGTCCTATCTCATCGTGGGCAGCCTGCTGTTCGTCGCTTATGAGATCTGCCTGTCCCTGTCGCTGGGTTTCGCGGCTGATCGGGGGCAAGCCATCGAGTTGGGCATCGTCAACTACCTGTGGCCGTGCCTGACGGTCGTGTTTGCCATGCTCATCAACGGCCAGCGGGCAAGCATCTGGGTGGCGCCGGGCATCTTGTTGTCGGTGTGCGGCATCGTGTGGGTCGTGGGCGGAGCCGGCGGGCTGTCCTATGAACGCACCGTCGCCAATGTGTCGAGCAATCCTCTCAGTTATGGGTTGGCGTTCAGTGGCGCCATCATCTGGGCCGTGTATTGCAACGTGACCAAACGCTTTGCCGACGGCAAGAACGGCGTCGCGCTGTTTTTCGTGCTGACAGCTGCTGTCCTGTGGATCAAATACGCGATCAGCGCGGAACCCGCGCTTGCGTTCACGGCACCCGCTACGATCGAGCTATGCGTGGCCGGTGGCGCAATGGCCAGCGGCTACGCATTCTGGAACGTGGGGATACTGCGAGGCAACCTGACCTTGCTGGCTACCGCGTCGTACTTCACGCCTGTCTTCTCCACCTTCTTTGCCGCGCTCTGGTTGGCGACGCCGCTCACCCTGTCGTTCTGGCAGGGCGTGGCGATGGTCACCGCCGGTTCATTGTTGTGTTGGGCGGCAACCCGCGGCAGACCGGCCCGCAACGGATAGTCCGGGCCAGGTCTTCTGTGGGGGAGACTACTCGACGAGCATCGTCAGGGCCACGGCGAACCCCAACGGGACCAGCATCAGCGATGCAAAGGTGGAACTGACAATCGCCGCCGATATCTTCAGCCAGGGCTCGGGCCCCGCGCTTCGTATCGTTTGAATCACCAACGCGACGATACCCATAACCATCAAACAGCTCATGAAAACTGCCAAGTAAGTCATGTTGTCTCCGTCCTCGCCTGATTTAGGGGATTCGGCGCCGCTTTGCGGTCTTATGTTTGAGACGATTGTGCGCCTGTATTGCAGGACTGCACCCTAGGGTTTTCCTTGCAGGATGGGCCGTTTGTGGCGGATTAGCCGCGCAGTGTGCAGCATGAAAATAGTGTGCATGCGCAGCATTTTTCACGCGAGGCGTCCGTCCGGGGCTGGCCGCCTCGATTGCGCTACGATGGCGTCATCGATACACGGAAGAGGCCGCCAGATGCCGCAAGAACTCCGTCCCGGCACGCGCGCCACCCTGCAGGTGCGGCAGCTTGCGCCAGGTGAATTCGCATGGATCATCACGCTGCTTGATCCTGAATCCGGAAATGTGCGCAGCACCAATTATTCGGACAAGCGATACCCCAGCCAGGATGAGGCCTCCGCCGCCGGCAAGGCCGCGGTTGTTGCTTTTCTTGCGGGCGAGACGCCCGAACGTGCCGCTCCCGCGGTTGGCGCCAAGCGCAAAGACTGATCGCTGATTTGTTTTCCTGAAGGCGTTGAACGCCTTGAGGGTCTCAGGCACGCCATTTGCTGATGCTCAATCGAAGCGCGACTTGCGCTGCTTGAGGAGAGGCAACATGTCCCAGATCCCGCACCGAGAACCCGGTCAACCCGACGATCTCACGCCGGATGATCCGGCACTTCCGGGCACTGCCCCTGAGGATGACCCGCGTCCGGACCCGGGGCGTCCCACTGACAATCCCGACGTCATTGACCCCACGCCGCCCGCGCCGGATCCCCGCGCCCCGGGCACCATCGACCTGGCCTGATCGGGCCGTCCCATCACATAGATCCATTCATCGAAGCAAGGAGGTTTCCATGCGTTCCATCCTGTTGTGGCTGCTTGGCGTGCCCATTCCCATCATCATTCTGCTGGCGCTGTTCTGGCATTGAAGGCCGGTTCGTCATTCCCGCTTTGGCACCCGCGTCCGCGCGGTTGCGTAAGACTCTGGACAAGGATCGATCATGCAAAATACGTCTTCATTGAGCCAACCCTATGCCGATGGCGTGCCTCCACGTGAGTCCGCCATTTCGGCCGTGTCGTGGGCGGCGGTCTTCGCCGGCGCGGTGATTGCCGCCGCGCTCTCGCTCGCATTGTTTGCCGGTGGCACCGGCTTGGGCTTCCTGTCCGTATCGCCGTGGGGCGACGAGGACGTGTCGGCCCCGACCATCGGTATTGGCATCATTGTCTGGATGCTGCTCACCCAGATCCTCTCGTACGGTATTGGCGGCTATGTCGCTGGACGGCTGCGCACCAAGTGGGTCGACGTGCACTCCGATGAGGTCTACTTCCGCGACACCGCGCATGGCTTTCTGGTCTGGGCGCTGAGCGCCGTGGTCAGCGCCGCGCTGTTGGGGTCGGCACTGGCGTCCATGGCATCGGGCGTGGCCAAGGCCGGCGCGTCGGTGGCGGCCACTGCCGGCACTGCGGCAACTGCGGCGGCGACGGCCGGCGCGGCGGGCGCAGGCAGCAACGGTGGCATGGAACGCGCCACCGACTATCTCACCGACACCCTGATGCGCTCGGAACGCCCCGAGGCCAACACCGACCCGGAAGCGGCACGCGCCGAAGTGGGCCGCATCGTTGCGATGAGCATCACGCGTGGCGAGATGACGCCCGCTGATCGCGATTACGTGGTGAAGGTCGTGGCTGCGCAGGCCGGCGTCGAGCCCGCCGTGGCGCAACGCCGCGTCGACGAGGCAATCCAGAACGCCAAGAAGACTGCGGAAGAAGCCAAGGTAAAGGCCAAGGAAGCCGCCGACGCAGCGCGCAAGGCCGCTGCGGCATTCGCGTTGTGGGGCTTTGCGTCGATGCTGATCGGCGCGTTCGTGGCGAGCCTGGCAGCGACGTGGGGTGGCCGCCGGCGCGATACGGTGTATCGGACGTGATGGGTTGAGGCCTGTATTGTCCGAATGAAAATGGCCCGCACCCGGTGTGGGCCATTTTTTTGTTTCACGATTGATTCGGGTTCGTCGAGCGTGAATGAACTCGGCGTCAGTCGTTCCCTCTGCGCCAACGAAAAAGGCCCGCACAATGTGCGGGCCTTTTGAATTCTTTGGTGGCGCATCCCTGATTCGAACAGGGGACCTGCGGATTATGATTCCGTCGCTCTAACCGGCTGAGCTAATGCGCCATCCCTTCTGTTGAACAGTTTGCGTTGCAATTGCTGCTCAACGAAGAACGAAATTCTAGCACGAAGTTTTTTGGCAGTGCAAGCGGGCCGGCGCCAATTTTTTCACGCCCCGCCAATTCGGTGTTCCAGACCCTCGCTAACAACAAATTCCCTCAATCATCTCGAGCCAGCCGGATCCCCGAGAACTGCCACCGCGCCTCGGGTGGAAAGAAATTTCGATAGCTAGGCCGAATGTGATCGCGCGGCGTGGCGCAGGAACCGCCCCGCAGCACGTACTGGTTGCACATGAATTTGCCGTTGTACTCGCCGACCGCGCCAGCGCTGGGCTTGAAGCCGGGGTAGGCGTCGTAGCCGCTCGACGTCCATTCCCACGCGTCGCCGAACAGCTGCACCGGACCGCGCTGGCCGTTGCGTTCGGGGGCGGGGCGCGTGTCCAGGTGGCCATTTTCAAGCAGGTTGGCCCGGGCCGAGTACGTGTCTTCAGAGAGTTGGCGGGCGGCGTGTTCCCATTCGGCTTCTCGCGGCAGGCGTGCGCCCGCCCATCGCGCATAGGCGTCAGCTTCGAAATAGCTGACGTGCGTGACGGGCGCCTCCAGTTCCAGCGCCTGCATGCCGCGCAATGTGAAGACGCGCCAGCCATCGTCCTCGCTTTCCCAATACAGCGGGGCGCGCCAGCCTTGCGCGCACACCATGTCCCATCCCATGGACAGCCACAATTCGGGCCGTTCATATCCGCCGTCGTTGATGAAGTCCAGGAATTCCCGCTGAGTCACGAGACGATCAGAAAGAGAGAAGGGCGTCAGCAGGACGTCGTGAGCGGGGCCTTCGTTGTCGAACGCAAAGCCGCGGCCGTCGTGGCCGATGCGTGTGATGCCGCCTTCGTAGCGGGTCCAGCCAGCATCAGTGGCGGGCGGCTGTGCGGATTGGCCGGGCGCCACGTACGCGGGTTTGAGCGGATTGGCGGACAGCATGTGCTTGAGATCGGTGAGGATCAATTCCTGATGCTGCTGCTCGTGGTTCAGGCCAAGTTCGAGCAGGGCATCGAAGTCGGCATCGTTGCCGCCCAGTCGCGAAATCAGCGCGTGCATCGCTTCGTCGACATATTGGCGGTACCGCAGCACCTCGGCCAGCGGCGGGCGCGACAGGAGGCCGCGCTGCGGCCGCGGATGCTTCGCGCCGACAGCGTTGTAGTAGGAGTTGAACAGCATCCGGTATTGCGGATGGAAGGGCGGCGTAGATGTGTCGAAGCGCGCCAGCAGGAACGTTTCGAAGAACCAGGTGGTGTGGGCCAGATGCCATTTGACGGGGCTGCAGTCCGGCATGGATTGCACCTGGCAGTCTTCGGGGCTCAGCGGCGCGGCCAACGCGGCTGTGGTCGAGCGTACGGCGTCGTAGCGGTCGTGCTGTCCGGCCTGTCCGCTGGCATAGGGCGCGATGGCGGGATGGGTCAGCAGGCATGCGGGGTCCATGGCGATCCTCCGGGGGGCGTCGTGGGTGGTCCCGCGTCAGGCGCGGGCGCTGAAAACAGAAAACCAGTCTCGGGCATCCGACCAGTGTTCGACATTGCGAAAGCCTGCGCGATGGAGCAAGTCGCTGAAGGCCTGTGGCGTGAACTTGTACGAGTTCTCCGTATGGATGCGCTCGCCGCGCTTGAAGTCGCGATGGCCGCCGGGCCAAGTCACGCGCAATGCGAGCTGCGCCTCCAGGTGCATCTCGACCCGCGAACGTTCGCTGTTGAAGATGGCCACATGGCGCCAGTCGTCGACATTGAAATCACTGCCCAGCACCGCGTTCACGTGGCGCAGAAGATTCAGGTTGAACGCGGCGGTCAGATGCAACGCGTCGTCGTACGCCGGTTCAAGCACGCTTCTGGGCTTGACGCGGTCAACGCCGATCAGCAGCCCGCCGCCGGGACACGCTTCGCGGATCCGCCGCAGCATGGCGTACGCGCTGTCGGGTCCCAGGTTGCCGATGCTGGAGCCTGGATAAAAGAAGAGGCGCTGCTGCGTTGGAACATCGGCCGGCAACGCCAGTTCATGCGAGAAATCCTGCCCCACGGCCGTGATCCGCATGTCGGGATAGGACAGCTTCAGCCGGCGTACGGCCGCCTGCAGATAGTCGGCGGATATGTCCACCGGCACGTAGTGGCTGGGCCGCAGGCTGGCAAACAGGCGCTCGGCTTTGACGCAGTCGCCGGCGCCCAGGTCGATCATGGCCTGCACCGGCCCAACGTGGCGGGCGATATCGGCGCCATGGCGTTGGAAGATCTCATCTTCGCAGCGCGTCGGGTAGTACTCGGGCAGCTGCGTGATGGCCGTAAAGAGCGATGAGCCGAGCGCGTCGTACAGGAACTTGGGGTCGATGTGGGCAGCGCTGTCCGACAAGCCGTCATGCAATTCGATCTGCTCGGCGCTTTGATGCTGCGGTTCCTGCGCGACGAATTCAGGAGAAACGGCGGCAAGGAGTGCGGAAGGGGAAACCATGCGTTCAGTTCCTTTTTGGGGCGGTTGAAGCGCATTGAGAAGACCTATTGTGGCGGCCGAGGGGGTTCGGGTGTCAAGCGCCAAGCCTCTGAATGCAATGGACTTTTACGAAATCGAAAACGCGTTTGGCCGGAAGCGACAAGGTGTTTGCCGAACCGGGGCACGCGCCAGACAGCGCTATCAGCAAGTTTCGCGCCGCTGAAATATCGGTTTACGGCTGGTTGCGAAAGCTCGGGCAGTGATGGCCGTTGCTATGGACAATGGGGCTTCGGCCATGCGGAACGATGTGTCCCGCAGTCCTGGCGATGCTGCGTTGCATCAGGCAATGGTGGTGTCGCGAGTACGGTCCAAAAAAATACAAGGAGCTACCATGAATCGAAAGCACCAGCGCGCTGAAATGGCTTTGCATCGTGAACGCGTGAATGACAGCTTCCACGAGCTGCTCGCCGGAACGGAAGACCTCTTGCGTTCGACTGCGTCGTATACCGGCTCCGAAATCGAATCGGCGCGTGCGCGCCTGAAGCGCCAGCTCGCCGATGCGCGTGAGTCCGCGGGCGGCTGGGAAGTCGTCGCGCGCGAACGGGCCCGCCGGGCCACCGCTTACGCGGACGAGTACGTGCATGAGAATGCGTGGAAGTCGGTCGGTGTGGCGGCGCTGGTGGGCGCCGTGCTCGGCTGCATTTTCGTGGCAGGCAATCGACGCTAGAGGCGCATCATGAGCCCATTACCGGCCAAGAGCCGGGGTGGGCCGCACAATGCCTTGCACAGACTGACGGTTGACGCGCGCCGATGGGCGCGCGCCGTGCTGTTTGCGTGCGTCGCGTCCGTGCTCGCCGCCTGCGCCAGCGTCCCCGACGCGCAGGAACGTCACGCGCGCGCCTCGCAGGCGGGCCTGTCCGCGGATGCCGCGCAGGACAGTTACCGTCGCGGTCAAGGCATTGCTGCGGACCCTCAAACACCCAAGGACGACTTCCTAGCCAGGCACCTGGCAGTGGAGCAGGCGGTCAGCGGCGCGCCGCTGGTCAAGGGCAACCGGGTGCGCCTGCTGGCCGATGGTCCCAGCACGTACAAGGCGATGCTCCAGTCCATTGGTCAGGCGCGCCGCTACGTCCACATGGAAACCTACATCTTCGAGGACGACGCCGAAGGCCAGCGCTTTGCCGAGGCGTTGATCGGGGCGCGCAACCGGGGCGCCGAGGTCTCGTTGATGGTGGACGCGGTCGGGACGATCAAGACGCCCGATGCGTTGTTCCAGCGGATGCGCGATGCGGGCGTGCAGGTGGCCGTCTTCAATCCCGTCAATCCGGTCAACGCCCGTGCTGGCTGGTCGCCGAACCAGCGCAATCACCGCAAGGTGCTGGTCGTTGACGGCAAGGTGGGTTACCTGGGCGGCATCAACGTTAGCAGCGTGTACGAGTCGTCGTCGTTTTCCGGCGGGGGCGGCTCGGGCTCGGGCGGCGGCTCGGGCGGCGGTTCCGGCGATAAGGCGGGCGACCCGCCGGAAGACGCCGATTCAGCGCCCTGGCGCGACACGCATCTGCGCATCGAAGGCCCCGCAGTCGCGGAGCTGGAGCAAGTGCTGCAGGCCGGATGGGCATCTCAGGCAAAGGAGCCCATCAAGGGCGGCGATACGCAGGTCGCGCCGCCCGTCGGCAACACCACGGTCCGCATCCTGGCCAACCAGCCCGATCGTAGCGACGGCTATACGGTCTATCTGACGTTGATGTCCGCGTTCGAAAGCGCGCAGAAATCCATCCACATCACGATGGCGTACTTCGTGCCGGATCCTGCGTTCATCGAGGTGCTGCAGTCCGCGGCGCGGCGGGGTGTGGACGTGGTGCTCGTGCTGCCGGGCTTCAGCGATTCTTCGCTGGTGTTCCACGCGGGACGGTCGCACTACACCGATCTGCTGCGCGCCGGCGTGAAGATCTACGAACGGCGTGACGCGCTGCTGCACGCGAAGACGGCGGTGGTCGATGGCGTCTGGTCGACCGTCGGTTCCAGCAACATGGATTGGCGCAGCTTTGCGCTGAACTATGAGATCAATGCGGTGGTGCTGGGCCCCGAGTTCGCGGCCGAGATGGAAGCGCTGTTCCAACGCGATGTGGCCGATGCCGTGCAGGTCACGCCCGAGGCCTGGAAGGAGCGCGGCCTGGACGACCGCTTCATGGAGTCGTTCTCGCGCATGTTCGAGCGCTGGCTGTAGCAAACGCGGCGGGCGGGCGTGGCGCAATGTTGCGGGCGGCCCCCCCCCCCCCGGGGGNNTCGGCCCGCCCGCCGGGCGCTCAGGAATTGCCGGCTGCGGCGGCTTGGGCGGCATGCTCGCGCGCGAGCGCCGTGGTGATGTCGTGCGTGGGCTGGAAGGACTGCGCCTGCGCCATCGCCCAGCCCGCGCGAAAGACCTGATGGCGGAATTCACCGCGGAGCAGTTCGCCGGGCGCCAGTTCCGGAAACAGCGCGGACAGAAGGCGGATCTCGCTGGGCGAGATGCGGCGCGCGATATGGTGCGGACGCAGTTGGCCGGGGTGGGTCAGCCCTGCCGCGGCCAGCAGTTCGGCAAGCGCGTGCAGCGTGTTCTTGTGGAAGTTCGCCACGCGTTGCGCCTTGTCCGGCACGACCAACGCGCGTTGCCGCAACGGATCCTGCGTGGTGACGCCGGTGGGGCACTTGCCGGTGTGGCAGGCTTGGGCCTGGATGCAGCCGATGGCGAACATGAAGCCGCGCGCGGCGTTGCACCAGTCCGCGCCCATCGCCATCACGCGCGCCATGTCGAAGGCGGTGATGATCTTGCCCGACGCGCCCAGCTTGATGCGGTCGCGCAGATTCACGCCGATCAGCGTGTTGTGCACCAGACGCAGCGCCTCGCGCAGCGGCGTGCCGACGTGATCCACGAATTCGACGGGTGCCGCGCCCGTGCCGCCTTCCGCGCCGTCCACCACGATGAAGTCGGGGGTGATGCCGGTCTCCAGCATGGCCTTCACGATGGCAAACCACTCCCACGGATGCCCCACGCAGAACTTGAAGCCGACCGGCTTGCCGCCGGAAAGCTCGCGCAAGCGCGCCACGAACTTCATGAGACCGATGGGGCTGTCGAACGCGGAATGGCTGGCCGGCGAGTTGCAGTCCTGCCAGGGCGCCACGCCGCGCGCTTCGGCGATCTCGATCGTCACCTTGCCCGCGGGCAGGATGCCGCCGTGGCCGGGCTTGGCGCCTTGAGACAGCTTGATCTCGATCATCTTGACCTGTGGTGTACAGGCGTTGCGCACGAAGGCTTCTTCCGAAAACGCGCCGTGCTCATCGCGGCAACCGAAGTAGCCCGAGCCGATGTTCCACACCAGGCTGCCGCCCGGCTGGCGATGGTAGCGGCTGATGCCGCCTTCGCCCGTGTCGTGCGCGAAGTCGCCTTGCCGCGCGCCTTCGTTCAAGGCCAGCACCGCGTTGGCCGATAGCGCGCCGAAGCTCATGGCCGATACATTGAACACCGACATGGAGTAGGGCTGCGTGCAATCGGGCCCGCCCACGGTCACGCGAAAGTCGGTGTCGTTGATGTGCGAGGGCGACATGGAATGGTTGATCCATTCGTAGCGGTCGCCGTAGACGTCTTCCTGGGTGCCGAAGGGGCGCTTGTCGATCTCGCGCTTGGCGCGCTGATACACGATGGAGCGTTGCGCGCGCGAGAACGGCGAGGCCTGCGTGTCGTCTTCCAGGAAATACTGGCGGATCTCGGGGCGGATGAATTCGAACAGAAAGCGCAGGTTGCCCAGCACCGGATAGTTGCGGCGAATGGCGTGGCGCGGCTGGATCAGGTCGTACACGCCCAATGTGCCCAGCAGCGCCAGCGGCACCGCTGCGGCAAGCCACCACAAGGATGCGGTGGCGGCCAGGACCGCGGTGATCACCGCGCCGGCCAATGTCAGGAAAAAGGCCGTGAAGCGGCCGGCTATCCAGTTCATGTGCATCTCCGTATTTCGGAATGGAGCCACCATACACCAGCGCAGCCGTCTGGCGGATGAATGGCGTGACCCACATGCGCGCGGTGCCGCGGGTCTCGCGCAGCCTTGCGGCGCGCCGAAACCCGCATGGCTGCTGGCGTTACGGCGAGGCAAAAAAATGGCCTCCTGCATCAGGAGGCCATTGTTGGAACACAGTTTCTCAGCAACTGGACGCCGGGGGCGTCTTCTCGACGGCCAGGCCGAACAGCGGACGCAGGCGCACGCCCAGCGCGCTGCCGGCAAACGCCGCAGGCAGCCACAGCCAGGCATGCAGGCTGCCCGACAGGATGCCGCTGAAGTAGGCGCCGATGTTGCAGCCGAAGGCCAGGCGCGCGCCATAGCCGAGCAGCAGGCCGCCGATTACCGCACCGGCGAGCGAACGCGCCGGCACCTTCCAGACGGGCGCGAACTTGCCCGCCGCGCTGGCGGCGGCCAGTGCGCCCAGCATGAGGCCGATGTCCATGACGGTCGTGACGTCCTGGCGCAGCGGCGCGGCCAAGGACGGCTGCTTGGCCCAATAGGCCCAGGTGGCGACGTCGCCGCCCGCCGCGTCCAGCGCCTTGGCGCCCCACAACGCGAATGCCGACGTGATGCCCCACGGACGACCGGCCAGCGCCAACGTCGCGAAGTTCAGCACGACCAGCGCCACGCCGCCCCAGATGAGCGGCCACGGGCCCTGCAGCAGCGAGGCCGGGCGAGCGGTGCGCGAAGCGAACGAAATCACGTGGCCGTGGCGGCGCTTTTCCAGCACGGTGGCGATCCACGCGATCAGGGCAAAGACGGCCAGGTTGGCGAGGATGGCCGGCGCCAGGCCCCAGGTTTTGATGAGCGAGGTGGGGGCCAGTGCGGGTAGGCTGGACCACCAGCCGAAGTTGGCTGTTGCAATGACCGACCCCACGATGAAGAACAGCAGCGTGACCACCATGCGAGTGTTGCCGCCGCCTACCGCGAAGAGGGTGCCCGACGCGCAGCCGCCGCCCAATTGCATGCCGATGCCGAACAGGAATGCGCCCAGCACGACCGACACGCCAGGGGGCGACACGAAGCCGTTGACCGGCTGGCCGAACAGCGTGCCGGCGGCCAAGAAGGGGAAGAACAGCAGCACGCCCGCAGCCAGCATCAGCATCTGCGCGCGCAGGCCCGCGCCGCGGCGGTCCGACACGAACACGCGCCAGGCCTGAGTGAAGCCGAACGAGGCGTGGTACAGCGTGACGCCCAGCAGCGCGCCGATCACCCACAGCGCGCCTTGGCGCCAGCTGACGGTCTGGTTGAGATACAGCGCGCCGGCCAGCACCAGCAGCAGCGCGATCCACAGCGGCTTGCGGTTGATCTGGATGGGCGGCAGGGCCGGGGACAGGGGCAGGGAGGAAGCGTTGGCGCTCATGGAGAATCCCGAAGATCAAGACGTAAATGCAAACGGGTGCGTAGTCGCACCCGTGGGAATAGCCGTCAGTCTAGTCCTGTCGTTAAATTTCTCAAACGAAGGAATCGTGCTTTGACGATAACTTCAAGTTATATAGAGTGCTCGCGCGTTCACGAGATGGGATGCGCGCTGATCCATGCCACAAGCAGGCTGACCGTCAGCACCGAGGCCACGGTGCTGACGAGAATGGCGCGCGACGTGACGCGGGCATCGCGCCCATACATCTTGGCCAGCATGAAGGGGCCGGTGCCGATAGGCAGCGCGCTCATCAGAACGGCAGTCCAGGCCCACAGCGGCGGCATCGAGAACACGTAGAACGCCAGCACCGCCGTCGCGGCCGGCTGCAGCAGCAGCTTGCCCAGCACCAGGCGCAACACGCCGGGACCGGAACTGGCGGTTTCGGTCTGCGCAAGAAAAAGGCCGATGGTCACCAGTGCGCACGGGCTGGCCGATGCGCCCAGCAAGGCCACATAGCGGTCGACGCCTTCGGGCAGCGCCACGCCGGTGGCGGCCCACGCAAGACCCAGAACCGGAGCGGCGAGCAGCGGGTTGCGCACCAGCGCTCGGCACACCTTGAGCAGCGTCGCGGGTAGATTGGGCGTCTGCTGGCGGTCGAACTCGATCAGCGCGATGGCAAAGCCGAAGAGTACGCTGGCCGTAAGCAGGGTGGTGAAGGTGGCGGGCGCCAGGCTGTCGGCGCCCAGCAGCGCAAGGCACAACGGAATGCCCATGTAGCCGGCGTTGGCGTAGGACGCCGCCAGGCCTTCGATGCTACGGTCGGTCAGCGACTGCGGTCCGCGCTTGCGCGGCAGAAAGGACACCAGGAACGTGATGGCGACGCCGCCCGCGAACGCGCCAACGAATCCCCAGTGGGCCATGTGCGCCAGATCCACCTGCGTCATGGCGCGGAACAGCAGCGCGGGCAAGGACAGGTACACCACGTAGCGGTTCAGCGCGTCGGTCGCGTTGGTGCCCAGGATGCGCCAGCGTGCGGCCAGCCACCCGGTCAATATCAACGCAAAGACCGGCAGGGCGGCGGTGACGACGGCGTTCATGGGCGAGGGCGCGAAGGCGGAAAGGCGCTCATTCTACTTGCCGCCGTCGCCGGTCTTACCGGTTTTGCGCGTGACGAGTAGGATGCCTAACGCGGCCAGCGCCATGCCGGGCCAGGCCAGCGGCGGGATGGGTTCGTGCAGGATCAGCAGCGCAATGATCGCCGTGCAGGGCGGCACCAGGAAAAACAGCGCGGACACCCGCGATGCTTCGCCGTGGCGGATCATGGCCAGCAGCAAGGTAATGGCGACGAGCGAATTGCCGACCACCAGATACGCCAGCGAACCCAGCAACGGGCCGGTCCAGTCGATATGCATCGGTTCCAGCCAAAATGCCAGCGGCGCGGACACGGCAAGTCCGACGCCGTACTGGACAAAGTTGGACGCGACCGGATGGATCTGGGTGCCGAAGCGCTTTTCGTAGAGCGTGCCGCCGGTCAGGCAAAGCAAGGCCCCGACCGCGAAAGTCAGTCCCAATGGCGCCAGCACATCGATCGAGGCCTTGGCCACGATCACCAGCGCGGCGCCCGTCACGCCCAGCGCCAATCCGGTCCAGCGTCGCGCGTCGACGCGTTCATGCGCGAGGGCCGGCGCCAGCAGTCCGATCAAGATGGGTTGAAGCGAAGTGATGAGGGCCACCCCGCCCGCCGACATGCCCTGCTTGAGCGACAGGTAGGTGAAGCAGAAGTAGCCGGCTTGCAACAGCAAACCGACCATGGCCAGATGACCCCATGCGCTGGCGCGTGTGGGGAGCGGCGGGTGAAGCGCGAGCAACAGGGGTGTCAGGATCAGCAGCACGCAGGCGTAGCGCAACGCCAGAAATGTGAGCGGATCGGCGTAGGCCAGGCCTACCTTCAATACGACAAAGCCGCTGGACCACAGCACGAGAAAGAGCGCGGGGGCGGCTTTCAACCAGGCAGGGGGTGCGGCAGGCGTCATGGCGGACCAGGGGCGGCAAGGGCAAGCCGCGATCGTACCCCTTTTCGCGCGTTCTTCATCCCTGCCAAAATGCGGCGTAGGATTCAGTTATTCATTTGCTGCAACGTAGGGGGAAGGACATGTCGGCCAATAGACAAACAACGGTGCGTATCGCGCTTGGCACTTGGGATCGCTTGCGCGACGATGCGTATTCCGTGCGTCATGCGGTGTTCGTGGTCGAGCAGAACGTACCGCCGGAAATCGAGATGGACGACGACGACGCCGTGTCCGTGCATGCCGTGGCTTACGGGTCCGATGGCACGCCGATGGGCACGGGGCGTCTCTTGCCCGACGGTCACATCGGCCGGATGGCGGTTCACAAGCGCGCGCGCGGCATGGGGGTGGGCGGACAGTTGCTCGATGCGCTGATCGGCCAGGGTCACGGCGACGGCCATCGCATGCTGGTGCTGCATGCGCAGACGCATGCCGCAGGCTTTTACGAGGCGCATGGCTTCAAGGCCGAAGGCGAGGAATTTGTCGAGGCGGGCATTCCGCACGTGGTGATGACGCGCACGTTGAAGTAGGGCGCTGCACGATCATGCACCGCAGCCGATGGGCTGCGGTGCAGTCCGCGAATAGCGGAAGACCGCGCCTGCGAAACAGCGAACCGCGCCAAAGAACCGGGCCGAAGAACCGCGCATGCAAAACAAAAACGCGCGCACAAAGCAAAAACCCCGAACGCTTTCGCATTCGGGGTTTTTCTTTTGGCGCATCACGACAGGTACCTCGTGATGTAGTAATTGGTGCCCAGGAGAGGACTCGAACCTCCACACCTTGCGGCACACGGACCTGAACCGTGCGCGTCTACCAATTCCGCCACCTGGGCGCTGTTGCTTCACATGTTGCGTCGCTTTCGCTTCGTTTCGTGTTCAGCAGCAGAGGAACGAGATTATGCACACTTTTTTTGATGTGTGCAAGTCGTGCTGCTTTTTTTTCATTTTTTTTGTGCGAGCCGCTTTCGATATAGTGTCGCCCATGTCTCGAGCCCTTTGTACGCGCTGCCTGCGCCCACTGTCGCACTGCCTTTGCGCGCTGATTCCATCGTTGTCCTGCCGAACCAGCGTGGTGGTCCTGCAGCATCCCAGCGAAGCGCGCCACGCGTTGAACACGGCCCGGCTCGCGGTGCTGGGTCTGGCGGGCGCGCGCCGCGTGGTGGGCGAGTATTTTTCGGAGTCGGACTGGGCATCGCCGGGCCATGCGCCGCGGCTGCTGTTTCCCGGCGAGGGCGCCGAGGTGCTGACGCCGGGTTATGGCCAAGACCTGGACATGCCTGTCCGGCTGATCGTGCCGGACGGCACGTGGGGGCATGCGCGCAAGCTGCTGCATATCAATCCGGCGCTTGCCGCGCTGCCTCGCGTGATGTTGCCGCCGGGGTTGTCGACACGCTACCGGGTGCGCCACGCCGACGTGGCAGGCGCGCTGTCCACCATCGAGGCCGTGACACACGCGCTGAACGCCATCGAGGCGCCGCGCAACTTCGATGCGCTGCTTGCGCCATTCGAGGCGTTGATCGATGGGCAGATCGACGGCATGGGCGCCGATCTGTATGCGCGCCATCATTTGAATCGCAAGGTGCCCTGGCGATAACCGAGGCGAGGGCAGTGCGGCGCTGATAACTGGCGCGCGCAGCTCCCGGTAAGCGATCACAGAAAGAAAACACAAAAGCAAAAGCCCCGGAAACCTTTCGATTTCCGGGGCCTTGTAGCCTTATTTCACCAAGCCAGTTGAAAACTGCCTTGATTAGAATTCCGTGGTGCCCAGGAGAGGACTCGAACCTCCACACCTTGCGGCACACGGACCTGAACCGTGCGCGTCTACCAATTCCGCCACCTGGGCACTGAAAGATACTGTCAGAACTATGTGCTACGCTGCGTTCCAGTCACTTGGGTTGGTTTTAAGCGTTGACCTAATCAGCCAGCTTTGAACTAATCCATGCGTCTGAATGCAGTTGGTTTTACAATCGGTTTTTTCAAACCGGTTTTTTAAACCGGGTTTTCAACCCTTCTGACCATTTCTGCTTCAGTGTTCAGCCTTGGGCGAACCACAGAAGCTGCGCATTATATACGGAAAATTTAGCTTTGGCAAAACGATCGAATAACGAATCCAATAAGAACAGATCAACACCCTTGCCCGAAGCGCCGCCGGACTTCGACCCTGATGTTCCGTCCCGTGAAGCCATCCTGACAGCGCTGCGCGCCGCGGGATCGCCGTTGTCTCCGGCTGAGCTGGCTGAGCGCATGGGCGTCGAGCGCGAGGCGACGTTGGTGGGGTTTGAACGCCGCCTTGGCGCCATGGAGCGCGACGGACAGTTGCTGCCCAACCGCAAGGGAGTGCTGCTGCTGGCGACCAAGCTCGACTTCGTGGCGGGCAAGGTGCTGGGTCATCGCGACGGCTTCGGTTTCCTGCTGCGCGACGACGGCGGTCCGGATCTGTTCCTGTCCCCGCGCGAAATGCTCAAGGTGCTGCATGGCGACCGCGTGCTGGTCAAGCCGGGCGGCGAGTACCGGGGCAAGCCGGAAGGCACCATCGTCGAAGTCATCGAGCGCCGCACCAATAAGCTGGTGGGGCGCTTTCTGCACGAACATGGCCTGTCCATCGTCGTGCCCGAAGATCAGCGCATCAAGCACGACATCCTGATTCCGCCCAGCGACACCAATGGCGCCCAGCACGGGCAGGTGGTCGCGGTGGAAATCATGGCGCAGCCCACGCGCCATACGCAGCCGCTGGGCCGCGTGGCCGAGGTGCTGGGCGAGATCGACGATCCCGGCATGGAAATCGAAATTGCCGTGCGCAAGTTCGATGTGCCGGTCGACTTCACTGATGGCGCCTTGAAGCAGGCGGCGCGTCTGCCGGATACGGTCCGCAAGTCCGACCTGAAAGACCGGGTCGATCTGCGCGACGTGCCGCTCATCACCATCGACGGCGAGGATGCCCGCGATTTCGACGACGCGGTGTATTGCGAGCCGGTGGAGCTGGGCACGGGCCAGCGCAAGCGTCTGGGGTGGCGCCTGTTGGTGGCCATTGCCGACGTCAGCCATTACGTGCGTCCGGGCGATGCGCTGGACGACGATGCGATCGAACGCGGCACCAGCGTGTATTTCCCGCGCCGGGTCATTCCGATGCTGCCCGAGTCGCTGTCCAACGGCCTGTGTTCGCTGAATCCGGACGTCGACCGCCTGGTGCTGGTGTGCGACATGGTCATTCCGGCCAGCGGGGCCAAGGCCGGCACGGTCACGGCGTACCAGTTCTACAACGCGGTCATGCACTCGCACGCCCGCACCACGTACACGAACATCTGGGCGGCCCTGCAGCAGCCGGGCGGTCCGGCCGCGCATGCGATGCGCAGCGTGATGCCGCAGGTCCAGCATCTGTACGAGCTTTTCCAACTGCTGTCGCAAGGCCGCAAGAAGCGCGGCGCCATTGATTTCGACACCGTCGAAACCAAGATCGTCTGCAACGAACTGGGCCGCATCGAACAGATCGTGCCGTCCGTGCGCAACGACGCGCACAAGCTGATCGAAGAGTGCATGCTGGCCGCCAACACCTGCGCGGCGGACTTCATGACGCGCAGCAAGCATCCCGGCCTGTATCGCATCCACGAAGGCCCCACGCCGGAACGCCTGCAATCGCTGCGCGAATTCCTGCGCACGATGGGGCTGTCGCTAGGCGGGGGCGACACGCCCACCGCCAAGGACTACGGCGATTTCCTGGATTCCGTGCGTGGGCGTCCCGACTACCAGCTGCTGCAGACCATGTGCCTGCGCTCGATGCAGCAGGCGGTTTACAGCCCCGACAACATGGGTCACTTCGGCCTGTCCTATCCGGGTTACAGCCACTTCACCTCGCCGATCCGCCGGTATCCCGACCTGCTCACGCACCGCGTGATCAAGGCGCTGCTGGCGGGGCAGCGGTATGTGCCCAGCCTGGACGACCACGCCGTCGTCATCGGCCGCACGCAGCGCGAACACGAACACGCCATCTGGGAAAAGATGGGTCTGGTGCTGTCGGCCAGCGAGCGCCGCGCCGACGAGGCCTCGCGCGATGTCGAGGCCTGGCTCAAGTGCTGGTTCGTCAAGGAACGCGTTGGCGAAGACTTCAGCGGCACGGTCACCGGCGTGGCAAGCTTCGGCATCTTCGTCACCCTGGACACGCTGCACGTCGAGGGCCTGGTGCACGTCTCGGAGCTGGGCGGCGAATACTTCCAGTTCAACGACGCCCTGCACGAACTGCGCGGCGAGCGTACCGGCATGCGTTACCGCCTGACCGACAAGGTGCAGGTGCAGGTGTCGCGCGTCGATCTTGAGGCGCGCCGCATCGAGTTCCGGCTGGTGCAGGGCACGAGTTTCGACGCGCTGCGCAAGGCGGCGGCGCGCGGCCCCGATGAGCCCATGCGCCGGGTCAAGAAGGCGGCGTCCCCCAAGCCCGCGGGCCTGAAGGGGCAGACTGCCAAGGAGCGGCGCGCCGCGGCCAAAAAGGCCAGCAAGCCGCCCAAGGCCACTCAGCGGGCCGCGCCCGCCAAGAAGGCCACCCGCAAGCGCCACTGAGCGGCGGCGCGGATCCTTATGGCCATGCCGTCGTTTGGCGGCGTGGCTGTAAGGGGTAACATTGCGGTTATTGTCGGCATTGTCCGGTGGCCCGCCCCCTCTGGGGCGGGTATTCGTTTATCTAAAGGTATTGTTTTATGGCGTCGACCCAAGTCCTGGCCGGGTTTCACGCGGTTGTTGCGCGGCTGCGCCACGCGCCCGAGTCGATCAAGGAAATCTACGTCGAGGCCTCGCGCCGCGACAAGCGCATGCAGACATTCATCGAGCAGGCCGAGCGGGCTGGCTGCCGTCTGCATCCGGTTCCCATGGAGCGTCTGGACGGCCTGTCGCGCGGCACCCGTCACCAGGGCGTCGTGGCGCTGGCCGACGAGCGCCAGTTGGCGGTGGATGTCGACGAAGTGCTCGACGTGATCGAAGGGCCGCCGCTGCTGCTGATTCTTGATGGCGTGACCGACCCGCACAACCTGGGCGCGTGCCTGCGTACCGCCGACGCGGCGGGCGTGCACGCGGTGATCGCACCGCGCGACCGCGCCGTTGGACTGAACGCCACCGTGCAGCGCGTGGCGTGCGGTGCGGCGGATACGGTTCCGTATTTGATGGTGACGAACCTGGCGCGCACCATGCGCAGCCTGAAGGATCGCGGCGTGTGGCTCGTCGGCACGGACGATCAGGCCACCGACAGCATGCACAAGATCGACGCGCGCCAGCCGATGGCCTGGGTCATGGGCGCCGAAGGCGAGGGCATGCGCCGCCTCACGCGTGAAACGTGCGACCAGCTCGTCAACATCCCGATGCTGGGCTCGGTGGAAAGCCTGAACGTCAGCGTCGCCAGCGCCGTCTGCCTGTACGAGACCGTGCGCCAGCGCCAATCGTGATCCGTCCCATCCCGTAGATTCCCTTCTTTCTTGCGTTAGCCCATCATGCACCAGAACGGCTTTACCACCACGATCCTCCATTCCGACCGCAATCAATCCGTCGAGCACGGAGCGGTGCACAAGCCGATGCACCCGTCGTCCGAATTTGCGTACGACGACGCGCGCGAGCTGGCTGCCGTGTTCCAGGGCAAGGCGGGCTTCACGTATGCGCGCCAGGGCACCCCGACCACGACCGCGCTGGAAGCCAAGATCAGCCAGATGGAAGGCGGCAAGGGCACGGTCAGTTTCTCGACCGGCATGGCGGCGCTGGCCGCCATCTTCACCACGCTGCTGCGCCGGGGCGACCACCTGGTGTCCAGCCAGTTCGTGTTCGGCAACACCAACAGCCTGTTCGGCACGCTGCAGGAACTGGGCGTGGAGATCACCTTTGTCGACGCGACGGATTCGTCGCAGGTACGCGCCGCCATCCAGCCGAACACGCGCATGGTCTTTACCGAGACCATCGCCAACCCGGGTACGCAGGTGGCCGACCTGGCCGTGATCGGCGAGATTTGCCGCGAAAAGGGGCTTGTCTATGTGGTGGACAACACGCTGACCTCGCCGTGGATGTTCCGGCCCGCTTCCGCGGGCGCTTCGCTGGTGATGAACTCGCTGTCCAAATACATCGGCGGTCATGGCAACGCGCTGGGCGGCGCCGTGACCGACACCGGCCTGTATGACTGGGCCGGCAACGAGAATATCTACGAGGCCTATCGCAAGGGGGCGTCCACCGGTTGGGGCCTCACGCAGATCAAGAAAAAGGGCCTGCGCGACATGGGCGGCACGCTGGCCGCCGAGCCGGCGCACCGCATTGCGGTAGGCGCCGAAACACTGGCGCTGCGCATGGCCAAGCACTGCGCCAATGCGCTGGCGCTGGCGCGCTTTCTGGAAGAGCACCCGGGCGTGGCGAAGGTGCATTACCCGGGCCTCGCAAGCCATCCGCAACACGCGCGCGCGGCGGCGCTCTTCGGCTCGCGGTTCGGCGGCCTGCTGGGCGTCGAGCTGGCAGATGGCGTCGATTGCTTCGACTTCCTCAATCGGCTGCGTGTCGTGCTGATGGCGACGCACCTGGGTGATACGCGCAGTCTGGCGCTACCGGCCGCCCACACCATCTATTACGAGATGGGCGCGGAGCGCCGCCAGCAGATGGGCATTGCGGACAGCCTCATTCGCGTGTCGGTGGGCATCGAAGACGAAGCCGATTTGCTGTTTGATTTCGATCAGGCGCTCAATGGTTGCCTGAAGGGATAATGCGGCAGGCGCGGCTCCCGCCAGGGCCGCGCCGGCAACGCAATCGGGTAGGAACCCATGCTTATACAGATCGCAGAAGTCTTCACGCCGCAAGAGGCGGCCGACATCCGCCAGCGGCTGGATGCCGCGGACTGGGTAGACGGCAAGGTCACCGCCGGCCATCAATCGGGGCAGGTCAAGCACAACCGGCAATTGCCCGAACAGCATCCCCTGGCGCAAGAGCTAGGCACGCTGATCCTGCAGCGCCTGTCGGGCAACAATCTCTTCATGTCGGCTGCGTTGCCGCGCAAGATCTTCCCCCCGCTCTTTAACCGCTACGAAGGCGGCGAGGCCTTCGGCTATCACGTCGACAACGCCGTGCGCGGCATCGCGGGGTCACCGGAGCGCGTGCGCACCGACCTGTCCGCGACGCTGTTCTTCTCGGATCCCGACAGCTACGACGGCGGCGAGCTCGTCATCGACGATACCTATGGTCCGCGCGCCGTGAAGCTGCCGGCAGGGCATATGGTGCTGTATCCAGGCACCAGCCTGCACAAGGTCAATCCCGTGACGCGCGGCGCGCGCGTCAGTTCGTTCTTCTGGATGCAGAGCCTGGTGCGCGAAGACAGCCAGCGCGCATTGCTGCTGGACATGGACGTGGCGATCCAGCGCCTGAACCAGGATGTGGCGGGGCATGCGTCGATCGTGCAGCTCACCGGCATTTATCACAATCTGCTGCGCCGCTGGGCCGACGTTTGATGAAGCTTAAAGTGTTTTTTCGGGGTGTCGTGCAAACCCCGAAATTCGCGTTTTTGTTTATTGCGAAAACGCCTAAAAGCTAGTATTGACGCGGGTTGCCGTCAGGTTTTCTCTTGACAGCCGCTCTACGCCAAGGCCTAATACACGTCTGCGTCGCTGACGGTTTGCAGGCAAGAAGCCAGCAAATCCTAAGCGGCGCAGCAGTTTAAAAGTTGTGCTTTGCAGCGCAAGAAAAAAGTTTATCCACTGTATGTTCGTCGTTTGCCTGGTCTCGCGTCCATTTGTGGCATCCATCCTGACGGCCATGAACTCCGCCCCCGGCAGACTCCACACCTTGTGAGGGGTACACCTGCATGAACAAAACCGAACTCATCGATCACATCGCCAGCAAGGCCGATATCTCCAAGGCTGCTGCCGGCCGTTCGCTCGACGCCCTGATCGGTGCCGTGAAGACCACGCTGAAGAAGGGCGGTACGGTCACGCTGGTCGGTTTCGGCACGTTTGCCGTGTCGGCTCGCGCCGCGCGCACTGGCCGTAACCCGCGCACCGGCGAAACCATCAAGATCAAGAAGGCCAAGGTGCCGAAGTTCCGTCCGGGCAAGGCCCTGAAGGACGCCGTCAACTGATTGACGGCTGCTGATCGCACGGCGCACAGCGCTGCGATTTGCCCACAAGTACGCGGTCCGGTATACTCCGGCCCGCGTATTGCTTTTGAGTACCCCCAAATTGGTAATTCCCGCGTGCTAATCGCGCCGGACAATTGCACTGAAATGGGTGCTTAGCTCAGTTGGTAGAGCGGCGCCTTTACACGGCGTAGGTCACAGGTTCGACCCCTGTAGCACCCACCAGAAGCACACGATTTCGGTTCGGCAGGCACACCGTGCCATGTTCCGGATCCGCAACTAACCCGCACACGGCGACGTGGCGGGTTTTTTGTTTTTCCGCGGGCGTTTTCAGTGCCGCTACGCGCGAGCGTGCGCCTTTTTTCGTAAGCGTTTATTGATTCCGCTTTGATCTCCATCAGCGGTGTTACGCTGTTCCATTCGAAATACAACGTGCGAATCATTCGCATTTAAGATACTATGTCGGGCTTGTACCGGTCAGCCGGCGTCGCCGTTTTGTGCGCGTCATTTTTCTGGCTGGCCGGAAAAGTCAATGCACCCTGGCTGATTCATGCCTAGTCTTCAACCCGGTTGGAATTCTTCTTCGCGGTCTTCTTTTGGTATACGCGCAGGCGCTGGCCTGGCGGTCGTCGCGCTTCATGCAGCGGTGATCGGCGCCATCTTCATGGCGCCGGAAAGTCGTCCTGAACTGGAGGAACCCGAGGCAATCATGGTGAGCGTGGTGGATGCCCCCATCCCCCAGATCGCCAAAGCCGAACCCACTCCCGAAGTGCCGCAGCCGGTGACCGAGACGCCGCCCGAGCCTGAACCCGAGATCGAGCCCGAACCCGAGCCCGAACCTGAGTTGAAGCCCGAGCCGGAGCCGGAACCCGAGCCCGAACCGGTGGTGGAAAAGCCGCCGATGCCGGCGCCCAAGCCGCCTCCGCCCAAACCCAAGCCCAAGCCCAAGCCAAAGCCCAAGCAGGAAGTCAAACCCGAGCCCAAGCCTGAAACGCCGCCGCAGCCGACGCCGCCCAGCGGTGCGCCGGAAGGCACGCAGGCGCCGCAGGGCCCGACGCAGGGACCGCCTCCCGATCAGCCCGTGCTGGTCTCGAGCATCGAATTCCAGGGCGCGCGTCCGATGCCCAACTATCCGATGGCGTCGCGGCGCATGCGGGAAGAGGGCCGAGTCGTGGTGCTGGTGGAAATCAATACCCAGGGCTTGGTCGAGCGGGCAACCATCGATGCTTCGTCGGGGTTTCCGCGCCTGGACGAATCGGCGCTGGCAGCCGCCCGCAAAGGCCGCTTCAAGCCGTATACCCGTAATGGCGTGGCTTATCCCGCCAAAGCAAAAATTCCGTTCGATTTCGTAATGAGGAACTGAGATGTCCAACGCACTGCATAGCGCCACTCTGGTGGCGCAGGCGACCACCAGCCCGGCAGCGCCGGCTGCAGGCGCCGCGCCCGCGGCCGCCGCGG
>NZ_DIEJ01000105.1:0-170 GCF_002418565.1 Achromobacter sp. UBA5777
AGCGGCGCGCGACGGTGCTGGCGCGCTTCAAGCCCGTGTTCGGCGACCTGGGCGATTCGGCCGTGTTCGTTGAATGCCTGACCAAGCATCTTGAAGCGCTGCGCGAACACGGTGTGCTCCACGCCGTGAAGGCAGCCACCTAGGAGACCCGCATGGACGCCGACAGCCGC
>NZ_DIEJ01000105.1:251-2579 GCF_002418565.1 Achromobacter sp. UBA5777
TGGCGCAGACCAGTCTGTGGGGCATCGATTCCCACGGCATCGCGCGGCTGCCGCATTACCTTAATCGCGTGGCGCACGGCTCGATCCTGGCCCGGCCCGAGGTCCGCATCGAACGCACCGGGCCGGGTACCGCACAGGTGCATGGCGGCCGCGGGCAGGGCATCGTGGTGGCGCATCGGGCCAATGCGCTGGCCATCGAGCTGGCGCGTGAGGCCGGCGTGGCGGCGGTCGGCGTCAGCGATTCCTCGCACTGCGGGGCGATCGGGCTGTACAGCCGCGCGGCGGCCGGGCAGGGCTTGATCGGCATTGCCTTTACGCACTCGGATTCGATTGCCGCGCCCTATGGCGGGCGTGTAGCCTTCTTCGGCACCAATCCCATCTCGCTGGCCTTTCCGCGCGCGGACGGCGCGCCGCTATGCCTGGACATGGCCACGACCGCCATTCCGTGGAACCGCGTCATGAATGCCCGGCGCGACGGTGTCGCGCTGCCGGCGGGCGTGGCGCTGGACGGGAACGGCGCGGACTGCACCAATGCGCAGGCGGCACGCGCCTTGCGACCGCTGGGCGGCGAGGAATACGGCTACAAGGGCTATGGCCTTGCGATGATGGTCGAGCTGCTGTGCGGACCGCTCAACGGCAATCCGTTCGGCCCGCACATCTCGTCGATGTACGAGGCGCTGGACCAGCCGCGCGAACTGGGCGCATTCTTCATCGTCATTGATCCGGCGCGCTTTGCCGGGGGCGCGGCGCTGGCCTCGGTGGTGGCGGGGATGGCGGTCGAACTGTCACAGGCGCCCGGCGCGCCCCGCATGCCGGGTGATCCGGAGGCCGAGCATGAGCGGGAACGGCAACAGCTCGGCCTGCCCGTGCCGCGCGCGCTGTGGGATGAAATGCAGGCGTGGAGCAGCCGGCTGGGCGTCGCGTTGCCGGCGACGCGCCAAGCGTAGTGGCGTAACCTGCGGCCCTGTTCCTACACCCCCAGGTACTGCAACAGCCGCGCCTCGTCGTCCAGGAATTCCCGCGACGTCCCCGTCCACGCCACGCGACCCTTTTCCACGATGGCGTGGCGGTCGGCGGTGGCCAGCAGCGGCTCCAGGTTCTTGTCTATGCACAGCACGGCCAGACCTGTCTGCTTCAGCGTCTCCAGCGCCGCCCAGATTTCTTCGCGCACCACAGGCGCGAGCCCTTCGGTGGCCTCATCCAGAATCAGCAGCCGGGGATTGGTCAGCAACGCACGGCCGATGGCCAACATCTGCTGTTCGCCGCCCGACAAGTGGCTGCCCAGGTGTTTGGCGCGTTCGGACAGGCGCGGGAACAGCGCGTACACCCGTTCCAGCGTCCAGGGCTGCGCGGCCCCTTGCCGGTTGTGCGCAGTGGCCACCAGATTTTCACGTACCGACAGGTTTGGAAAGACGTGGCGGCCTTCGGGCACCAGCCCGATGCCGCGCTGCGCCACCTTGTAGGAGGGCAGCCGCCCGATCTCCGAACCGTCGAAGCTGATGGATCCGCGCGAGGCGGAATTCAGGCCCATCACCGCCTTGACGGTGGTGGACTTGCCCATGCCGTTGCGTCCGAGCAGGGTCACAAATTCGCCGGGCGCGATGTCCAGGTCGATGCCAAAGAGCGCCTGGCTGGCGCCGTAGTGCGCGGTGACGCCGCGCAGCGAGAGCAGGGCGGTCATGCGCGTGCCTCCCGGGTGCGGCCGCGTTCGCTGCCCAGATAGCATTCGCGGACCTGCGGATCGTCGCGGATCTGGTCGGCGGTGCCGCACGCGAGCGCGCGGCCGTACACCAGCACGGTGATGCGGTCGGACAGGGCGAAGACGGCCTGCATGTCGTGTTCCACCAGCAATATCGTGTAGCGGCCGCGCAGCGACAGCAGCAACCGCGTCATGGCCTCGGATTCGTGCTGGCTCATGCCCGCCATGGGTTCGTCCAGCAGCAGCAGTGACGGCTGGCACGCCAGCACCATGGCCAGTTCAAGCTGGCGCAGTTCGCCGTGCGCCAGTTCGCTGGCCGGCGTGCCTTCGCGCGCCGACAGGCCGGCCAGGGCCAGCGCCTCGCGGGCGGGTTCGGTCAACGCCTGTGTCGATAGCACGGGCCGCCAGAACCGGAAGCTGTGGCCGCGCCGCGCCTGCACCGCCATCGCCACGTTTTCCAGCGCCGTGAACGGCTTGAATACCGAGGTGATCTGATACGAACGCGCGAGGCCGTGGCGCACGCGTTTTTCCACCGGCATGCGCGTGACATCCTTGCCGTCGAGCAGCACGCGTCCGGCGTCTGGCCGCAGTTCTCCGCTCAGTTGCCCGATCAGCGTGGTCTTGCCGGC
>NZ_DIEJ01000143.1:0-3692 GCF_002418565.1 Achromobacter sp. UBA5777
GGGCGGCGACATCGCGGCGCTGGCAGCGCCGGCTGCGGCAACGCGCCGGCCGCGAGCGGCCTTGTCCGCCTTGCCACCCTTGCCGCTCTTACCCGACGCGCCCGCCTTCTTGGACGGCGTGCCTTTCGCGGCAACCTGCTTGCCGCTCTTGGGCGGGGCCTTCTTAGCCGAAGAGGATTTGGGAGGCGCCTTCTTGGCGGACGGCGCTGCCTGCTTGGCAGCGGCGCTCTTGCCCGAGCCCGCCTTGGGCGCGGGGGCTTTCTTCGCTTGTTGCGCCTTGCAGGCCGCCGATTTGGCGTTTGTCTTGCAAGGATCGGAATTTTTGGCTGCTTGTGCCGCAGGGGGCAGGAGCGCGCACACCGCCAGCGCGGCAGGCGCTAGGGCTTTCGCAATTGCACGTTTCCAGGAAAAGGCCATGGTTGAGCAGGCTTGTCGGTCTGTGAACAAATATTTCTTAAGCCGGCGTTTCGTCGGATCAGGAAAAGTCCAGATGAATTATGGGCTTACGCGTCGAATTTAAACAGCAATTTCAAGTGCCACGCAAGGCGATTTGCGACGTTTACCGAAAAAAATATCAGTGACATATTGACGCAGCAGCAATTGGTCACATGTCAGAAGTCGCAAAGCTAACCGCGCAGCGCGCAAGAGCGTAGCCCGGATTAACCCTCATCTGGCTGAATGGGTGGACTTTTTTGAGGAGGAACGGCGCGCAAGGCCGAGGCTTGAGTGGCCTCGCCGGGTGGAATCGAACCACCAATTGACCCTTAGGAGGGGCCGGTTATATCCATTTAACTACGGCGAGCGGGGCGGGGTGCGCGAGACGCTTGCGCCACTGAGGGCGGCAAACGGGCGCCAGCATGGGCGCGCTTTTGCACTAAGGCCTTGAAATTGCTGCGGAACTTGCGAGCCGAAGTTTAGCACTGCGGACGCGGGCCTCGAAGCAGGACGCAAGTCTATCAGCAGGCGGGGCAACGCCCAAATCATTGGGCTTGGGATGGCGTCTCGCAAACGCCTCGTCCGCGAAGCTTGTCGTGCCAACGCGGGTATTCACGGACCCGCCTGCCGACTTGTATATGATGTTTGAGTCCCGCCGCCGCGCGGGGCCGCCCCGAGGAGGGGGCGCAAACCCAAAAACAACCAGACACGGGTTTCATGTCTAGCCAAACCGATACGATTTCCGCACGCACCATTGCCTTGGGCACCCTGGTCGTGCTGCTTGCCATGGGGGTGCGCGCCACCTTCGGCCTTTTCATGCAGCCGATGGGGCTGACGCACGGCTGGAGCCGCGAAGTGTTCTCCATGGCATTCGCCCTGCAGAACCTGGTGTGGGGCGTGGCCTGTATCTTCATGGGCATGCTGGCCGACCGCTACGGTTCCGGCCGCACGATTGCCCTGGGCGCGCTGCTGTACATGCTTGGCCTCATCGGCACGCGCTTTGCCACCGACGAGGCCACGCTGTATCTGACGGCCGGCGTGCTGGTCGGGCTGGGCCAGGCGGGCACGACCTTCCCCGTCATCCTGCCCGTTGTCGCGCGCTCCGTGCCGCCCGCCTATCGCAGCACGGCGATGGGCATTGCCAGCGCGGGCGGCTCGCTGGGGCAGTTTGCCGTGGTGCCTACCGGGCAACTGCTCATCAGCGGTCTGGACTGGACGGGCGCGCTGTGGGTGCTGTCGCTCTTCGTGGCTTGCGCCGCCCCGCTCGCGTATTTCCTGCGCGGCCGGCCGCAAGCGCACACGGGGCCCCAGCAGTCGCTGGCCACCGCCGTCAAGCAGGCCGTGCGGCATCCGTCGTTCCACTTCCTGTTCTGGAGCTACTTCGTCTGCGGCTTCCACACCGCGTTCATCACCTTGCATTTGCCTGCGTATGTGACCGACGGCGGGCTGACGGCCGGGCAGGGCGCCACCGCAATCGCGCTCATCGGCCTCTTCAACGTTCTGGGGTCGTTCTACGCCGGCAAACTTGGCGGCAAGTACAGCAAGAAGCGCCTGCTGGCGGTGGTGTACTTCATGCGGGCGTTCGGCATCCTGTTGCTGCTCTCGGTGCCATTGACGCCATGGGTGTTGTACGTATTTGCCGCATGGATGGGCTTGTTCTGGCTGGGCACCGTGCCGTTGACACAGGGACTCATTGGACAGATCTATGGACTGCGCTATGCGGCCACGCTCTCGGGCATCGTGTTCCTCGGCCACCAGTTGGGCAGCTTCATCGGCGTGTGGCTGGGCGGCTACGCCTACGCCAAGACCGGCAGCTATGACCTGGTCTGGTGGCTGGGCGTTGCACTGGCGGTCATCGCCGCGCTGCTTTGCCTGCCCGTGCGCGAACAGCCGGTGACGCCGGCGCAGCCCGCAACGGCCTGATCACGACCTACCGGAACCGCGCCATGAACGCCAGCCCGCACCCCGAAGCCCCGCGCCGCAAAGGCTGGCGCGCCGTGGGCGTGCTGGCGCTGGTTGCCGTGTTGGGGCTTGCATTCTGGGGGTACACCACGCCAGAGATGCAGATTCACTGGGAAAACCTGGCCGCACTCTGCGGGTTTTGACAGGGCTCGGCTTACCGCAACCGGCGCATTTTGCCGGCCGGCTCGCGGTATCCTACGGCGGAGATTTTTCTCCGCCTTTTTCATCTCTTTTTCTTCGCGTGGCGCCTGCCGCGCGCGCCCTTGGATGACCATGCAGGACGCAGCGCCCACCTACTCCGATCTCTCGTTGCCAGACATCGCAGGTTTGCCTGCGGCGGATACGCTTGTGCTGACGGTGAACAATCGCCTGTCGCGCCGCCTCACGCTCGAGCTCGCCGGATTGCTGCGCCAGGAACGTCAGGTCAGCGAATTGCCTCGCATCCTGCCGCTGTCCGCCTGGCTTGCGGAATCCGCCAATGAACTCGCGTTCGAATCCGACGAAGACGTGCCCGCCTATCGGCTCGACAGTTTCGCCACGCAGCTCGTCTGGACCGAAGCCATCCGCATCGAAGAAGCCGAACGTGTCCTGCTGGACGCCAGCCAAGCTGCGAAGTTGTCGATGGATGCCGACCTGCTCATGGACGAATGGGCGCTGCACGTGCCGTCCGGCGCGGATACCGACGAATACCGCGGCTTTGCGCGATGGCGCGAGCGCTATCGCCAGACGCTCGCCGGCATCGACGCCGAAGACGCGAACCAGGGTTATGCGCGCGTGCTGCGCGCGCTTGAAGCCGGCCGCCTCGCCACGCCGCGGCAACTGGTGCTTGCCGGGTTCACGGACATTTCCCCTCGCTTTCAGCGCCTGCTGCTTGCATTCGAGGCGCAGGGCACCGACGTGGCGCAATGGCGCGACACGCAACGCGTGCAAGCGTTGGCGCATCGCTTCGAGGCCGCGGATCAGGGCGCCGAATGGCGCGCCGCAGCGGCCTGGGCCGCCAGCCAACTGAAGGCCAATCCCGCCGGACGCTATGCCATCGTCTCGCCCCAACTCGAAGCTGAATCCCCCTTTGCACGCCGCGTGCTCAGCCAGGCGCTGGCCGGGCGAGACGGCGCGCCGGCGTTTGCGTTCAACGTTGCCGTGGGCCGTCCGCTCGACGAATGGCCCATGGCGCGCGCGGCACTGGCGTGGCTGCGGGCGTTGGCCGAATGCGCGCCCGGCAAGGGGTGTGGCGTCGACGTGCTGGGCGCCGCGCTGCTTGCGGGGCATTGCGCGGGCGACGTGCGCGACCGCGC
>NZ_DIEJ01000002.1:0-4723 GCF_002418565.1 Achromobacter sp. UBA5777
GCCATTGCCAGCGTGTAGAGGCGGCCCATGCGTTGCAGCCGCTCGTTCAGCGCGCGGCGGCCGGGCAGCCCCGTGAGCTCGTCGCGGAACGCCATGTGAAAGCCTTCGTGCGCCAACGAGATGCACAGGGCCGTCAGCGCCGCGGCGGACATCAGCGCCAGTTCGAGCGGATGCGCCGCGCCGCGCGGCAGCGCCCAGGCCATGCACACGAAGCCCAGCCACTGCCCTGCCTGCTGCGGGCGCCCATAGCGCAACAGCAGCAGCGTCAACGTCAGGCCGGTGCCCAGCAGCGCGATCAGCGCTTCGGCCGGCACGCCCAGGCGCGCCAGCATGCCCTGCAGCGCGACGGTGCTGAAGATTTCGCCCACGCCGTCTTTGCCCACCAGCGCAATCACGGCCACGCCCGCGGCGATCAAGCCGATGCGCAGCGCCACGTCGATCAGCATGCTGGACCGTTCGGACCACAGGGCATTGATGGTGTAGACGAGCGACCACCAGGCCAGCACCGGCCCCATGGCCCACGGGGCTTCCCGGGCAAGCGTGGGCCAGGCCGCCGTGACGGCCAGCACGCACAGCATCAGCGCCATGGTCTGCGAGCGTTGATACATCAGGCAGATCGCCGAACCGATCAGCGCCATGACCCATGGCACGAACGGTACGATCAGGCTGAGCGCGGGTGGCCAATCCCGCCAGAACAGCAGCCCGACCGCTGCGGCCACCGGCAACGCGGGATAGAACAACAGGGGCAGCCAGGGAATATGGGGGTAACGCACGGAGTGGGCCTTGCTAACGCTTGCAGAAATGACGTCGCCAAATCGGCAAACACATGTAATCTTTTTACGGACGCGGCATAAGGTTCTTTAGCGCAGAATGTCCCCATGAGAATCCTGGTCAATATCGATGTTCCCGATCTCGAACACGCGATCGGTTTCTACCAGTCGGCCTTCGGCTTGACCCTGAACCGCCGGCTGGGTTCCACGGGGGCCGAACTGCTGGGCGCCGACGCCCCCATCTACCTGCTCGAAAAAGCTGCGGGCACGGCTGCTGCGGGGGCCGTGCGTCAGCCCCGAGACTACGCCCGGCATTGGACGCCTGTGCATCTGGACGTCGTGGTGGATGACGTGGACCAGGCGGTGGCCCGGGCGGTCGCCGCGGGCGCGCGCCTGGAGGATCCGCCCATCACGCATGACTGGGGCCGCATTGCGCATCTGGCTGATCCTTATGGCCACGGCATCTGCATCCTGCAGTTTCTGGGCCGGGGGTATGACGAACTGGCGCCTGCGTCGCTGCGCTTCACGCCTGCGGCCGAGGCCGACTTCGAAGCGCTGCTGGCGCTGCGGATCGAGGCCATGCGCGACAGCCTTGAACGCCTGGGCCGCTTTGATCCGGACCGCGCGCGCGCCCGGCTGCGCGGCACGTTCCGCCCCGAGTGCACCTGGCACATCGAAGAAGACGGCAAACGCATCGGGTTCTATTGTCTGCGGCCGGAGGGCGAGGGGTTGCGGCTGGATCATCTGTACGTGCATCCCTCTGCGCAGGGGCGCGGCGTGGGCGGCCAGGTGCTGCGCCGGATCTTGCAGGACGCCGACCGCCGCGGCGTCGGGGTGGCATTGAGCGCGTTGCGCGGCAGCGATTCGAACCGCTTCTATCGCCGGCACGGCTTCGTGCAAACCGGCGAAGGCGAGTGGGATATCGACTACCTGCGCGACTACCTGCGCGACTGCCCCGGCGATAACCCGCGCCCGGCGGAAGGAGGCTGAAGAATCAGGTGCGCGGCAGCGTGACGCCGCGCTGGCCTTGATACTTGCCGCCGCGATCGCGGTACGAGGTTTCGCAGACCTCGTCGCTTTCCAGGAACAGCATCTGTGCGCAGCCTTCGCCGGCGTAGATCTTGGCGGGCAGCGGCGTGGTGTTGGAAAATTCCAGCGTGACGTGGCCTTCCCATTCGGGTTCGAGCGGGGTCACGTTGACGATGATGCCGCAGCGCGCGTACGTGCTCTTGCCGAGGCAGACCGTCAGGACGCTGCGCGGGATGCGGAAGTATTCCACCGTGCGCGCCAGGGCGAAGGAATTCGGCGGAATGATGCAGACGTCGCCCTTGAAATCCACGAACGAGCCTTCGTCGAAGTTCTTGGGGTCGACGATGGTCGAATTGATGTTGGTGAAGATCTTGAATTCGTCGGCGCAGCGCACGTCGTAGCCGTAGCTGCTGGTGCCGTAGCTGACGATGCGCCCGCCATTGGCCGTACGAACCTGCCCCGGTTCGAAGGGTTCGATCATGCCGGCTTCGGCCTGGCGGCGGATCCAGCGGTCGCTTTTGATGCTCATGGTGGGTGTGGTGCTAGGGATTTGGAATGGGCATCATTTTATCCCGAGCGCGCCGGACCCGTTCCCGGCCCGGCGGGACACACTTGTCCCGCCTCAAGCCGGGCCCCGCCTCAATTGCCGAAGAGGGTGCGATACACCAGCGAAATCCCGTTGACCGAGCCGCCCTTCAAATCCAGGGACAGACCACGCGCCAGCCGGTAGCTGGCGCGCCCAACGGTATCGCTGCCGGACAGCGCCTGCTCGACGCTCAGCGTGATGCCATTGGCGAAGTTCTTGCTTGCCACCAGGAATTGCGTGGACAGGTCGCTGCCGATATCGCGGTTTACGTTGCCGGCCACCGTGCGGTCCGGCAGGATGCTGCCCGAACTGCCCATGTTGCCGGTGCGCACCGCCACGTCGTCCAGGCCGAACTGCTTGTAGAACGGCTGCCCGCCCCCCAGCAGCGCGGTGCCGATCGACACCAGCAAGGCCGCGTCGCCGCCGCTTTCGTCCGGCCCTCGGCCCAGCAGCAGCCACGACAGCTTTTCGACGTCGCTGACTTCCGGATAGGACACCAGGTCGATGCGCGGACGCTGGGCCGTGCCCACCACGCGCACGCCGGCCTCGACCAGTTCACCCGTGCGCAGCGCCTCGATGTCAAGGATGGGGTTGTCCAAACGGCCCTGGAACGTCAGGGTTCCGCGGCTCAGGCGCAGCCGCTGGCCGTAGGCCTCGATGCCGCCGCCGCGCGTGCGCAACTGGCCCCAGCCTGTCAGCCGGCCCTCGTTCAGACGGATCTGAATGGAACCGAGCAGGCCGGCGTCCAGCCCCATGCCCGTGATGTAGAAGCGCGGCCCCATGTCGAACTTCAGGTCCATGCTGGTCTGCAGCGGCGTCGAGACCTTGTTGGGATCGTCGCCCGCGCGGATCACGCGCACGTCATCATCCAGCGTCGGCACGCCCTGCAGGATCTCCAGGCTGAACCAGCCCGCGTCGGCGCTCAGGTTGCCCACGATCTCCAGGCGCGGCATGGCCGCCCGCACCTCGACCGTGCCGGACACCATGGCGTAGCGGTCCGATCGCTGCAGGGCCGGGAATCGGAACAGCGTCAGCTTGATCGCGCCGCCGCCGTCCATGATGTTCCAGTCGCCCTTGGCTTCGGCGTAGCCGCCCTTGGCGCCCGCGTTGGTCGTGATCCATTCTTTGGTGCGCCATTCGGCAGGCATCACGCGCAGCGACGCCGGAAAGCGCAGGCTGTCCAGAATGAGCCGCTGGCCGTCCAGGCGGGCGGACAGCGTGCCGTCGATCAGCCGCACGCCGTCGTCGATGCGCACCAGCCGCAGCTTGTCGCCCTGGATCGAGCCGGTGGCGCCCCATTGGCCGGCGAGCGTGCCCTGCACGTCGATGTTGGCCTTGAGCGTGCCGCCCACTTCCATGGCGTCGCCCACGAAGAGGCCAACCCACGCCAGGTCGGCGATGTCTGCATTCAGGCGCGCCCGCAGCGGCTGGCGCGAATCCAGCGCCATCCCGCCCTGCGCGTCCACCAGCAGGACCGCCGTGCCGGTGCCGTTGATCGACCCCATCTTTTCCGTCGACAGATCCAGGCGGGCGTCCAGCCGGCTGGCGTTGGCCGACGTGGGCGTGGCGGTCACGTCGACGACCAGCGACTTCACGCCCAGCGGCACCGGCGGATCGCCCGGAATCAGCAGGTCGCCCGCACGGCGCGCGATACGGGCCCGGCCGGCCAGGCGTCCGTCGAATTTCAAGTCCCACAGCAGGTCGAGCGCGATGCGGCGCTGGCCATCGGGAACCATCGCGTTCACGCGGCCGGCGTTGCGGCCCAGCTTGGCCGCGGCTTCCGGATCGAATGCGCCAACCACCTGGCGCGCCACGCCAGCCGTGATGACCAGGTTTTCCGACTGCCCGGCGGTTTCCCAGCGCTTGCCGCCGCCGCGCGATCCCTGGTGCGCCACGGACAGGCGCTCCTTGCCCGGCAGGGTCAGGCTCACGGTGGTCTGGCCGACCTGCCATTGCCACTGCGGCGCAACGGCAGCGGGCAGGAAGGACAGGGTGACCGGGCGATCCAGGGAGACGGCGAATCCCGCGGTATCCGCGCTCAGGCGTGAAAACGTGCCGCGCCAGCCCACCAGCGCCGCGTCGGGTTGGCCTGCGGGGCCCCTGCCCCAGCCGCCGTTGAACGTCAGATTGGCCTGCGCGCGGGATTGCCCGATGATGCCCGGCCGGGGCCGGGGCGGCGTATAGCTGGCGGTGATCTCGCCGCGGTGCGCGGCCACCGTGCCGTCGATGCGGGCCTTCACGTCGGCGCCGCCGGGCACGTCGGGCCAGAAAGCATCCAGTTGCGGCGCCTGGGCATCCAGCGTGATGGCGCCGCTGGATGCGCCCAGTTCGCCCGTCG
>NZ_DIEJ01000096.1:0-2240 GCF_002418565.1 Achromobacter sp. UBA5777
CTGCGGCCGGGTACGCCGGCCTTCCGGGACTTCACGGCGCGGGTGCAAGGCAGCACGCTGGTGCTGGCAAGCGGCTCGCGTGGCTTGGGCTCAACCATCGCGGTGGCCGCCGCACCGGCCAACGACCTGGCCGCCTCGCTGCATCTGCTGACCGGCGCCGTCGCCTCGCCGCCGCCGGTCGACGCCCTGCTGGAGGGCGGCACCGAAACGCCGTACGGGCCGGACGACGTCTATGCCGCGTTTATCGGCAGCCGCGCGCTGCGGCAAGGGCTGTACGCGCTGGAAGACGCCGACATCTTCAACCTGCTCTGCTTGCCGGCCATCACGCACAGCGGCGTGCTGGCCGATGCCGCGTCGTACTGCGAAGAGCGGCGCGCCTTCATGATCGTGGACGCCCCGCCCACGGCCACCGATCCGGCGGCGATGGTGGCGGTGGCCAACGGCACGGCGCTGCCCAAGTCGGATCACGCCGCCGTCTACTACCCGTGGACGTACGTGTCCGATCCGCTCAAGAACGGCAAGCCGCGTCTTGCGCCGCCGTGCGGCACCGTCGCCGGCCTGTACGCGCGCACCGACGGCAACCGCGGCGTATGGAAGGCGCCCGCGGGCACCGACGCCAACCTGACCGGCGTGATCTCGCTGGCCGCGACGCTGACGGACGGCGAGAACGGCAGCCTGAATCCGCTGGGGGTCAACTGCCTGCGCACGTTCCCGGTGTATGGCGCGGTGTGCTGGGGCGCGCGCACGCTGCGCGGGGCGGACCAGCTCACCTCGGAATACAAGTACGTGCCGGTGCGGCGCCTGGCCCTGTACCTGGAAGAATCGCTGTATCGCGGCACGCAGTGGGTGGTGTTCGAGCCCAACGACGAGCCGCTGTGGGCGCAGATCCGCCTGAACATCGGCGCGTTCATGAACACGCTGTTCCGGCAGGGCGCCTTCCAGGGCAGTTCGCCGCGCGAGGCCTATCTGGTCAAGTGCGACCGGGAAACCACCACGCAGGACGACATCAATCGCGGCGTGGTCAACATCCTGGTGGGGTTTGCGCCGCTTAAGCCCGCCGAGTTCGTCGTCATCAGCATCCAGCAACTGGCCGGCCAGATACAGGCCTGAGCCCGGCACGCACCGGCGCCGCATGCGGCCCGGGGCGGTTGCCGACCACGGTCACCAGGAGATTGCCATGGCGCAGTTCACCGTCAATCCGCAGCGCTTCGACCCGTACAAGAACTTCAAATTCCGGGTGAAGTGGGATGGCCGCTACGTGGCCGGCGTCAGCAAGGTATCGGCGCTCAAGCGCAGCACCGAAGTGGTCGAGCACCGCGAAGGCGGCGACCCGTCCAGCGGACGCAAATCGCCAGGCCGCAGCAAATTCGAGGCGGTGACGCTGGAACGCGGCGTCACGCACGACCGCGAGTTCGAGCAGTGGGCCAACAAGGTGTGGAACTTTGGTTCGGGCCTGGGCAGCGAGGTGTCGCTGAAGAACTTCCGCAAGGACCTCATCATCGAGGTCTACAACGAAGCCGGTCAGCTCGTTCTGGCCTACAAGGTGTTCCGCTGCTGGGTGTCGGAATACCAGGCAATTCCCGATCTGGACGCGAACGCCAACGCGGTCGCCATCCAGACCATCAAGCTGGAAAACGAAGGATGGGAACGCGATTACGAAGTCGCCGAGCCATCCGAACCGAGTTTCGTCGAGCCTGCCTGATGGAGCGCCGGGATGAACGCCCTGATCGAATCGCAGATTCTTGCGCTGTGGGAGGCGGGCCGTGACTGTCATCCGATAGACCGCGGCCTGCGCGCGCTTGCCGTGGCGATGCCTGACGTGGATGTCGCGTCAAGGCCAGTCGGATGGCGGAACCTGGCGCTGCTGCGCCTGCGGCAAGCCACATTCGGGCCGCAGCTGGCCGCTTGCGCCGATTGTCCGGCGTGCGGCGCGGCGATGGCGTTCGACCTGGACGTGGCCGCGCTGCTGGAGACGGTGTCCGCGCCGCCGGAGCGTGCGTCGGACGAGCCCATGTTCGACGCGCACGGCGCGGCGTGGCGTCTGCCCAGCAGCCGAGACCAGGCAAAGGCCGCGATGGCCGCCGACAGCGACACTGCGCTTGCGCAGCTGCTGCGTGCGTGCCGGGTTGGCGCACCGCCCGACGCCAGCCTGCCGCAGGGTGCGGCGCTGGACGACATCGAAGCGCGCATGGAAGCGCTGGACCCCGCCGCCAACATCGAACTGTCGTTGCGCTGCGCGG